>NZ_JBEZZB010000081.1:0-46304 GCF_040638955.1 Actinoplanes sp. NPDC024001 | reverse complement strand
CCGGCGCCGGACATGGCGAGGGCGCCGGCGGCCAGCAGCCGGACCCACCGATCGCGTCGCATCCACTCCCCCTCGGTCCCACGGCGATGCCGGCCCTCGGCCGGTCGAGCAGACCTCGCCGTCACGGCCCGGCACGGTCGCGCCTGAGCTGGGCAAACGCCGCCACGGCGGCGAGCCGGCAGCGGCGCGCGAGGCCGACGACATCGTCACCGACACCCAGGCTTTCGGGGTACGCACTCCCGGCGGCGGCGTGGTGACCGGCCGGGAGGAGCCGGGCGCCGAGCCGGAGATCAAGCGCGCGTTCCGGGGGAAGTGATCGTCAGCGGCGCGGCTGGGTGGCCATGATCGAGTGCGCCGCCCGGTCGTGCACGCCGCGGCCCTGACTGTTCAGGATCATCGCGGGGATGAAGAGGCCGAGCAGGACCGCCCGGATCAGGCCGCGCCGCAGGCCGAGCACCCCGCCGTCCGGGTAGGACGCGCAGCGGATGCGCAGCAGCCGCATCCCCGGCGTCTGCCCGAACAGGCCGGCGAAGAACGTGTTCACCACGACCAGGACGAGCACCGCGGCCCAGGGCTTCTCGTTGGGGCTGGCGTAGAGACTCGCGACGAGCAGGCAGAGAACCCAGTCGATCACCAGAGCGGCCAGCCGCGGGCCCAGTCCGGCGGGCTCCAGACCGGCCGGTGCCAGGGGCGATTCGTTCACGGAAGCAGCCACGTCTGCCGAGCGTACGCGATAGGGTCCGGGTGGTCCGCCGACGCCTGCTGCGCGGCGTAACACGACGGAAACAATAGGGATACGCCGGGGCAACTCCGCACCCATAACGTCGCGACCAGCCTTGCCAGGTGGCGGCCCGTGCCGCCCGGTATCGGAAAACTGTGCCAGGAGGACGTGTGTTCGCCAATCCCGAGGAACTCCTGCGATACCTCAAAGACGAGGACGTCAAGTTCGTCGACGTACGTTTCTGTGACCTCCCGGGTGTGATGCAGCACTTCAACATCCCGGTCGAGTCGTTCGACGACAGTGTGGTCACCGACGGCCTCGCCTTCGACGGATCCTCGATCCGCGGGTTCCAGGCCATCCACGAGTCCGACATGATGCTGCTCCCGGACGTCGCGACCGCGTTCGTCGACCCGTTCCGGATCCAGAAGACCCTCGCGCTGAACTTCTTCATCCACGACCCGTTCACCCGCGAGGCCTACTCGCGTGACCCGCGGAACGTGGCGAAGAAGGCCGAGGCGTTCCTCGCCTCCAGCGGCATCGCCGACACCGCCTACTTCGGTGCCGAGGCGGAGTTCTACATCTTCGACTCGATCCGCCACGAGACCTCCGCCCACCAGTCGTTCTACTACATCGACTCGATCGAGGGCGCCTGGAACTCGGGCCGCGAGGAGCCGGGCGGCAACCTCGGTTACAAGACCACCTTCAAGGGCGGCTACTTCCCGGTCTCGCCGGTCGACCACTACTCCGACCTGCGCGACATCATGGTCCGCAAGCTGATCGACACCGGCTTCACCGTCGAGCGCTCGCACCACGAGGTCGGCACCGCCGGCCAGGCCGAGATCAACTACAAGTTCTCGACCCTGCTGCACGCCGGCGACCAGATGCAGCTGTTCAAGTACATCATCAAGAACACCGCGCGGGCCGAGGGCAAGACCGTCACCTTCATGCCGAAGCCGCTCTTCGGTGACAACGGCTCCGGCATGCACACCCACCAGAGCCTGTGGCTGAACGGCGAGCCGCTGTTCTACGACGAGACCGGCTACGCCGGCCTGTCCGACATGGCCCGCTGGTACATCGGCGGCCTGCTGCACCACGCGCCGTCGCTGCTCGCGTTCACCAACCCGACCGTCAACTCGTACCGGCGCCTGGTGCCCGGCTACGAGGCCCCGGTCAACCTGGTCTACTCGCAGCGCAACCGCTCCGCCTGCACCCGAATCCCGGTGACCGGCAGCAACCCGAAGGCCAAGCGCGTCGAGTTCCGCGTGCCGGACCCGTCGTCGAACCCGTACCTGTCGTTCTCGGCCCAGATGATGGCCGGCCTCGACGGCATCAAGAACAAGATCGAGCCGCCGGCTCCGATCGACAAGGACCTGTACGACCTGCCGCCGGAGGAGTGGGGCAACGTCAAGCAGGTGCCGGGCTCGCTCGACGCCGTGCTCAACTCGCTCGAGGCCGACCACGAGTACCTGACCGCGGGCGGCGTCTTCACCGAAGACCTGATCTCGACGTGGATCGACTACAAGCGCACGAACGAGGTCGACCCGGTCCGCCTGCGGCCGACCCCGCACGAGTTCGAGATGTACTACAACGTCTGACCGGCGTCCCGAACGGCGGTCACGCCCGGCACCGGCCGGCCGTGGCCGCCGTTTCGTGTATGCCCGGCAGGTTCTGCCACTGCGGGATCGCGCTCTTCGGGTTTGACTGTCTGCATGACTGACAGCGAACTTACGGACCTGCGGCATCAGGCCGCGCAAGGAGACCGGGACGCCATCGATCAGCTGGTGGAGCTGGCGGCCGAGCGGGGTGACTTCGACGAGCTTCGCCGCCTCGCCGAGGCCGGCAGCAGCGACGCCGTGGATGTGCTGGTCGAGCTCGCCGGTGAGCGCGGCGACACGGCCGAACTGCGCCGCCTCGCCGCCGCCGGGAGCAGTGATGCCGCCGAGGTGCTCGCGGAGCTCGAAGACTAGAGACTCTCCGGGGGTCGGGCTGCGGCGGCTGGCCCGCAGTGCTCGCTCGCTCCGGCGCTCCCGCACGACACTGGCCGCCAGCCGACCGACCCGGCTGACGCACAGCGCTCGTCCAGCGGGCGAAACACGACACTGGCCGCCAGCCGACCGACCCAGCTGACGCACAACGCCCGTCCAGCGGGCGATAGGCGACACTGGGCGTCAGCCGAGAATGGCTGCGGCGGGCAGGTCCCGACCGCGGAGGCTGTCTAGTGGTAACCGCGTTTGCCGAGGCGGCGGGCCGTACCCCAGAGGAGCTCGGCGCGGTGCGTGGCGGCGGCGATCGCCGCCGCCGGGTCGGCCGGCAGGCGGGCGCTGATCAGTCTGCTGACCGGTACTGCGAGCGGGTTCTCCCGGGTCGCGTCCGCCGCGGGCACGACTACGCCGAGGTAGGCCCGGCGCAGCGTGCGCGGAGCGATCACCGACAGGATCCGGCGCAGGTGGCCGCGCTGGGCCACGACGGCGACCGGGCGGTCGTCGCCGAAGTGCCCCTCGTGCTCGGCGCGGAGCAGGTTGGTGACGGTGTCGACGGAGTGCCGCTCGACACGGATGACCGCCTCCGGGATCCCCGCGGTGAGCAGCCAGGATCGCATCAGGTCCGCTTCCGGCACACCCTGGAAGGTCTCGCCGGCGACCGTCCACGGTCGACCTTTGCCGTCGATCGGCGACTTGTAACCGGAGCAGACGATCACCCCGGGCAGACCGGAACGATGCAGTTCGGCGGCCTGCCGGCAGCGGTCCGCCCCGCCGGGGTTGAGGCCGGCGCCCTCGCTGTCGCGGCCGTGGCCCGGCACGAGGATGTGCGCGACGTCGGCGAGCGTCAGACCGGCCGTCCCGGGCAGCACGTCGAATCCCACAGTTGATCAGTCTGCCAACGGGCGCGGAAAGGTGATTGCGCGGCGCGGCAGAATCGGGCCTGTGGACATCGCAGTGCTGGGGCCGGTCGAGCTTCGGGCCGGCACCGGGGAGGTCGTGCCCGTCACCGGCGCGCGCCTGCGTACCCTCGTCGTCCTGCTCGCTCTCGATGCCAACCGTGCTGTTCCGGCCGGCCGGTTGATCGACGGGGTGTGGGGTGACGCGCCGCCCGCCGGCGCGCCCAACGCCCTGCAGGCGCTGGTTTCCCGGCTTCGGCGCGCCGCGCCGGAGTTGCTCGTGGAGGCCGCGCCGGCCGGCTATCGCCTGGTCATCGATCCGGACCGGGTCGACGCGCACCGGTTCACCCGGCTGGCCGCCGCCGACCCCGGCGCCGCGCTCGCGCTCTGGCGCGGCGACCTGGACTTCCCGGAGGTGGCGCGGGCCGAGGCGGTGCGGCTGGAAGGGCTGCGGCTGAGCGCGTCCCGCGCCCGGCTCGCCGCCGAGCTGGCTCACCGTGACGTGGTGCCCGAGCTGGAGTCGCTGGTCGCGGCGCATCCTTTGGACGAAGCCCTGGTCGCGCTGCTGATCCGGGCGCTGCGCCGGGCCGGGAACCCGGCCCGGGCGCTGGCGGTTTTCGAGGCCGCCCGGCGCCGGCTCGCCGATCAGCTGGGTGTGGATCCCTCCGACGAGCTGGCCGGGCTGCACCTGGAGCTGCTGCGCGATCAGCCGGCCGTCCGGCGCGGAAACCTGCCGGCCGAGGTGAGCAGTTTCGTCGGTCGCGGCGCTGACGTGCGGGCGGTGCGCGAGCTGGTCGGCGGGCACCGGCTGGTGACGCTGACCGGTCCGGGTGGCAGCGGCAAGACCCGCCTGTCGGTCGAGGCCGGCGCCCGGCTGCCGGGTGAGGTGTGGCGGGTGGAGCTGGCGCCGGTGCGCGATCCCGCCGAGGTCCCGCAGGCGGTCCTGAACGCGATGGAGATGCGCGGCCGGGTGACCATCGCCGGGGTGGTCGAGTCGCTGTCCCCGCTGGCCCGGCTGCGGGACGCCCTGGCCGGCCGGGAGCTGCTGCTGATCCTGGACAACTGCGAACATCTGATCACCGCCGCGGCCCAGCTGGCGGACGCGCTGCTGCGGGCCGCTCCCGGTCTGCGCCTGCTCGCCACCAGCCGGGAGCCGCTGGGCATCCCGGGTGAGCGGATCTTCCCGGTGGAGCCGCTGGCCCTGCCGCCGGCGGGCGCCGATCCGGGGGTGGCGACCGGCTTCCCGGCCGTACGGCTGCTGCTCGACCGGGCCCCCGGCGTCGAGCTGACGGCGGCGAACGTCGAGCCGGTCGTGCGGGTCTGCCGTGCCCTGGACGGGATGCCGCTGGCGATCGAGCTGGCGGCGGCACGGCTGCGTACGCTCCCGGTCGCTGTCCTGGCCGACCGCCTGGCCGACCGGTTCCGCCTGCTGACCGGCGGTAGCCGGGCCGCGCTGCCCCGGCATCAGACGCTGCGCGCGGTGGTGGACTGGAGCTGGGAGCTGCTCAGCGCACCGGAGCAGCGGCTGTGGCGCTGGCTCGCGGCCTTCCCGGGCGGCGCCGACGTGACCGCGGCCGAGCAGGTCTGCGGGTCCGATCTGGACCTGCTCGGCGCGCTGGTGGACAAGTCGCTTCTGGTGCTGGGCCCGGACGGCCGTTACCGGATGCTCGAGACGATCCGGGAGTACGGGCTGGAGCGTCTCGCCGAGGCCGGCGAGACCGAGGAGTGCCGCCAGGCGCTCACCGGTCATCTGCTGGCGCTGGCCCGGGAGGCCGAGCCCCGGCTGCGCCGGCCCGAGCAGCTGACCTGGCTGCGCCGGCTGGACGCCGAGCACGACAACCTGCACGCCGCGGTCCAGGGTGCGATCACCGCCGGCGACAAGCGCACCGCCGCCGCTCTGGTCGCGTATCTGGGCTGGTACTGGTGGTTGCGCGGGCACCGGACCGAGGGCGCCCGGCTGTGCACCGCGGTGACCGCGATGCCCGGTGACGCGGACCGCGAGGAGCTGGCGCTGGTCCACACGTTCGCGGGGCTGAACGGCGTTGAGGGTGAGCTGGACGCGGACGCCGCACTCGGCGCGTTCCGGGCCGCGCAGCGGCTGGTCGCGGGGACCCCGGCCGCGCATCCGGTGCTGCGGTTGTTGCGCCCGCTGGCGGCGGTGTTCGCCGGGCCCGCCGAGTTGGCCGCCTTCTGCGGCGCCGAGGCGCTGCACCACGACGACGACCCGTGGCTGCAGGCGGTCGGCAAGATGATCACCGCGCACGTACGCCTCAATTTCGGCGGCAGCGCGGTCGACGCCGAGACCGAGATGAACGACGCGCTCGCCGGTTTCCGGCAGGTCGGCGAGCGCTGGGGCATCGGTTACACGCTCAGTGCCCTGGCCGATCTGGCCGCGGCCCGGGGCGCCTACCGGCCGGCGGCGGCGTGGCAGCGGGAGTCGCTCGACCTGGCGGTGGAGATGGGTTCGCGGGAGGATCTGCCGCAGCTCGCGGTGAAGCTGGCGGACGCGCTGCGGCTGGCCGGCGAGCACGCCGAGGCGCGTCGCGCCCTCAAGCTCGCCGAGCGGTACGCCGAGGAGGCCGGCCTGCCCGCGCTGATGGCGACGGTGCACCACGGGTACGCGACGATCGCCCGTGCCGACGGTGACCTGACCGAGGCCCGGGAGCGGATGGCCCAGGTGCTGCGGCTCATCGACCGGGCCACGGTCGCCCCGCAGTTCCGGGCGACGGCCCGCAGCACGCAGGGGCTGATCGAGGGCGCGGCCGGGAATCTGCCGCTGGCCCGGCGGCGGCACGAGGACGCGCTGCGGACCGCGGTGGCGTCACGGGACTCCCCGGTGATCGCCATCGCGCTGACCGGCCTGGCCGACCTGGCGATGCGCGAGGGCGATCCGGCTCGGGCCGCCTTTCTGCTGGGTGCGGCGGTGTCGGTGCGCGGTTCGCGGGACCGGTCGGTGCCGGACTTCGACCGGATCGCCCGCGCGGCCCGCGACGCGCTGGGCGACGCGGGCTTCACGGCGGCGCACCGGCGCGGTGACGGGGTCACCATGGCCACGGCCTGGACGGCCGGCGGGTCAGACGCGCCGCTGGAAGGCCCGGATGGAGAGCGGGGCGAAGATCACCAAAAGGATCGCGCCCCAGATCAGGGACTGGGTGACCGGTCCGGCGACCGGCCCGCCGTTGAGTAGCCCGCGGGTCGCGTCGGCGAGGACCGACACCGGGTTGACCCGCACCCAGGCCTGCAGCCAGCCGGGCATGGTGTCGGTGGGTGCGAAGGCGTTGCTGGCGAAGGTGATCGGGAAGATCAGCACGAACCCGAAGATCTGCACCTTCTCCGGTTCGCTGACCACCATCGCCACCAGCACCGACATCCAGGACGCGGCGAAGCCGACGGTGAGCAGCAGCGCGTAGACGCCGAGCACTTCGAGCGGCCCGGTGACGATCCGGAAGCCGAGCAGCATGCCGACCCCGAGCAGCAGGCTGACCGCCCACGCCTGCTTGATCAGGTCGGCGACGATGCGGCCGGCCAGCGGGGCGAAGCGGGCGATCGGCAGCGACCGGAGCCGGTCGAAGACGCCCTTGCTGATGTCGGTGTTCAGGCCGACCCCGGTGTTCAGCGTGGCGAACAGCAGGTTCTGCACGATGATGCCGGGCAGGGCGAAGGTCAGGTACTCGCCGGGCGAGTCGGCGATGGCGCCGCCGAAGATGTAGGTGAACAGCAGCAGGAACATGATCGGCTGCACGCTGAAGTCGATCAGCTCGAACGGGTTGTGCTTGATCTGCACCAGGCTGCGCCAGGCCAGCGTCGCGGTGTTGCGCAGGGCCATCGTGCTCACGAGCGGGCTCCCGTCAGGGTGAGGAAGACCTGGTCGAGGCTGGGGCTGCGCAACGCGAGCTCGGCGACGGTCAGGCCGTGCTCGTCGAGGTCGCGGACCAGCTTGGCGAGTGTGCCGGGGTCGGCGACGGCCGCGGTGACGACCTCGCCGGCCACGTCGACCGGCCCGGACGCCACCCGGGCGACGGCGTTCTGGATCGCGACGAGGTCGCCGGGCCGGGCCGCGCGCACGGTCACGGTCTGCGCGCCGGTCCGCGACTTCAGCTCGGCAGGGGTTCCGGAGGCGATCGTCCGGCCGTGGTCGATCACCACGATCTCGTCGGCGAGCTGGTCCGCCTCGTCCAGGTACTGGGTGGTGAGCAGCACCGTCGTGCCGTCGGCGGCGAGGCCGCGGACGATGTCCCACACCTCGTTGCGGCTGCGCGGGTCGAGGCCGGTGGTCGGTTCGTCCAGGTAGAGCAGGCGGGGCCGGCCGACCAGGCTGGCGGCGAGGTCGAGGCGGCGGCGCATGCCACCGGAGTACCGGCCGGCCGCCCGGCCCGCGGCGTCCAGCAGGTCGAATCGCGCCAGCAGCTCCCGGGCCCGGGCGCGGGAGGCGGCGCGGGAGAGTCCGAGCAGGCGACCGATCATGATCAGGTTCTCGGTGCCGGTCAGGGTCTCGTCCACCGAGGCGTACTGGCCGGTGAGGCCGATCAGCGCGCGGACCTGGTGGGCCTGCCGGACGAGGTCGAGGCCGCCGACGAGGGCGCGCCCGGCATCCGGCCGCAGGAGGGTCGAGAGCACGCGGACGGCGGTGGTCTTGCCGGCCCCGTTCGGGCCGAGCAGGCCGAGCACGGTGCCGGCCGGTACGGCCAGATCCACGCCGTCCAGGGCGGTGGTCTCGCCGAAGCGTTTCACCAGCCCCTCGGCCTGGATCGCGATGTCGTCAGATCTCATGCCGCCACTGTGGGCGGACCCGCTGACACGGCGCTGATATCGCGATCAGCGCCGTGTCAGCCTCGATCAGAGCAGGCGGCCCAGGTTCAGGAAGACGGTCTCGCCGGTGGCGTCGTCGAGGCCGTCGTTGTCGGTCACGGCGTAGGTGCGGCCGTCGCCGGCGATCGCCAGGCCCTCCACCTTGTCCTGCACCCAGCCGCCGTCCGCCTTGAGCAGCGGCAGCAGGTCCTTGACCAGCTTCTTGCGCACCGTCGGGGTGCCGGTCCAGGTGGCCGGGACGTCGAACGTGTAGATCTTCTTGATCGCCGCGAGCGGGCCGCGCTGGTTGTCCCGCTCGATCACGGCGAACGTGTTCGCGTCGACGGCGACCAGCTCGGACAGGCCGACCCAGCCGGCCGGTGCGGTGTCGAGCGGGTAGAGCAGCCACGACCAGGTCTTGGTGACGGTGTCGTAGCGGCCGATCCGGGCGGTGTTCGCCGGGTCGCCCTTGATGGCGCGCTGGACGGCCACCCAGACGGAGGTGCCGACCTCGGCGATGCCCTCCAGGCCGTTGCTGGTGATCGCGGCCGCCACGTCGGCCGGTAGCGGGATCTCCTCCTGCACCTCGGCGCGGGCGTTCAGCCGCACCAGCAGCTCGGAGCCCTCGACGGCCAGCCAGTATCCGCCCTGCTTGCGCACGACCAGGCCTTCGGCGTCGTAGCCCACGGGCGCTCCGTCCTTCGTGACCGTGAGGGCGGAGTCGATCACCCCGCCGGTGGACAGCCCGAGGATCCGGGTCGGCGTGTAGACCGCGTCGGTCACCGAGGCCAGCCGGTCGCGACGGCCGGGCACCGCGGAGAGCGCGGAGAGCGCGCCCCACGGAATGCCCTTCTTGGAGACCAGCTGCGACGGCGAGCCGGCACCGAGACCGAAGACCTGGACGGTGCCGCGGATGCCGATCGACGCGTCCTCCTCCTCGCTGGAGACCACGACCAGGCCGCGGGACGGCACGGCGACCACGCCCTCCGGCCCGTTGGTGGTCGGCAGCAGCTGCTGGAAGCGCGGCTTGACCGGGTTGGAGACGTCGTAGACGGCGGTGAAGTTGCCCCGCTCCGAGTTCACGAAGACGTACGGCACCTTGCCGATGCGGGCGAACGCCACGTTCTCCGGCTCGATGCCCTTGGCGTCGGAGCGCTTGTCCGGGTAGTGCCCGTGCGCGACGGCGATGCGCTCCAGGGTGTTGCCGGCGTCCCAGACGACCTTGCCGCTCCGGCTGAAGATCGACCAGCCGCGCGAGCCGCCCTCGTAGTCGCCCTCGTTGGCGGCGGCGAACAGGTCGTCGGTGATCCAGGCGACGCCGTCCGGCTCGCGCTTCGCGGTGATCGTGCCGGTCGGCGAGATCTGGTCGTCGTCGAGAGTGTCGACGCCGCTGACCTTGACGCTTCCGGCGGAGAAGTCCGAGATCACGGTCTTGGACCGCAGCGAGACCACGGCGAGGTGGTTGTTCTCCTGCAGCGAGACGACCGCCTCGTCACGGGAGTTGACGCTGACGTACTCCGGCTCCGGGTCGGTCGGCGCGACGTCGGACAGCCCGGACAGGGAGACGCGCGACACCTTCCAGGACCGGGTGTCGATCACGGCGAGCCAGCCGGCCGGCGCCTGCGGGACGGCCCCGTCGTTGACGTCCTCGTCCCGCTCGTTCTCGATGGCGACCGCGACGTAGCGGCCGCTCGGCGCGACGGCGACCGAGTCGGGCTGGCCACCGAGGTCGATGTCGCGCAGAACCTTGCGGGTCACCGAGTCGATCACCAGGAGCTTGCCGGACGGATCGGTGAAGCTCGCCCGGGTGTTCACACCGGCCAGCAGCAGCCGGCCCAGGTGCGCCACCGAGGTGGGCTCGCCGCCGACGGCGAGCGTGCCGGCCGCGGCCGGGCGGGCCGGGTCGGTGATGTCGACGAAGCCGAGGCGCTTGCCCGGGCTGTCGGTGTAGACGACCGTGCGGCCGTCCTCGGTGACGGTGGAGATCTCGGCGGCCGCCGTGTCGTCGACCGACGAGTTCAGATAGGCCGGGAACGTGGCGAGCCGGTGGAACGAGTCGGCGCGGCCGTGCGCGGCCGCCGCGGCGGGCACACTGCCGACCGCGGCCAGGGCCACGACGGAGACAACCGCCGAGGTGGAACGGCGTAGAGACATGCGCCTCTGACTACGCGATGATCTTGTCCGGTTCGTGGACGTCAGACGAACGGCGGGTGCCGAGAGGTGTCCAGACCAGCAGAGCCAGGCTGAACCAGACATAAATGTTGGCGCCGAGCAGCTCCAGGGGCGGACGCGGCCGTTTCTCCCAGAGCCAGGTGAGGCGCGACGTCATCAGGACGTAGGCCGAGATCGCCAGGTAGGGCCGGCCGGCGTCCAGGCAGCGGATCAGCGCCGGGATCAGCCAGACACAGTGGTGGATCCAGGTGACCGGGCTGATCAGGCAGCCCAGCACGCCGGTCAGGGCCAGCCCGCCGAGCACGTCATCCGGCGCCCGGGACACCCGCCAGGCCCAGAACCCGAGCGTCGCCAGGACGCAGGCCAGCCACACCGCCGACTCGACGGTGTCGATCGGCAGGCGCGCCAGGAACCCGCGTTCGGACTGGTTGGAGAGGTAGTAGAGCAGCCCGACCCGGTTGGTGTCCCACAGCGCGGAGGTCCAGAACTCGCGGGACTGGTCCACGAACAGCGCCCCGGCCAGCAGCGTGGCGCCGGCCGCGGCGCCGATCGCGGTGGCTGCCGCCCGCCACCGCCGGGTGACCAGCAGGTACAGGATGAAGACGCCGGGAGTCAGCTTGATCGCCACGGCCAGGCCGATGCCCACCCCGGCCCACCGGCGGTTGCGCGCGACGCCGAACAGCATGTCCGCGGTGACCAGGGCGAGCAGCAGCGTGTTCACCTGGCCGAAGGTGAACGTCTCGCGGACCGGCTCGAAGCTCAGCGCCAGGCAGAGCGCGACGGCGAAGGCGAACCACGGCGTCCAGCCCTTGCGGCGGATCATCGGCCCGGCCAGCCACCAGACCAGCAGGCCGGTGGTGACCACCGTGCCGAGGCAGGCGAGCACCACGACCGCGGGGAACGGCAGGTACGCCATCGGCAGCATGACCAGCCCGGCGAACGGCGGGTAGGTGAAGCCGTACGGGGTCTCCGGCCGCATCCAGTCGTAGACCATCCCGCCGTCGCGGAACCAGTACTGGATCGCGCCGTAGTAGACCTTGGAGTCGAAGTACTCGTTACGCCTCGCGGCGAGATAGATGATCCCCACCGTGATCACGGCGAGGCCGGCGACTGTCCCGAAACGCTTCATGCAGCACTTTCCACGCTAGATAACCGGCGAGCACGGTCATCACGACCGCGCCCTGCGCCCTGGTCACGAGGGCCAGGTTGTATCCGTCCGGCAGGCAGAGCGCGGACACCACCGCGCACGGCGCCACCAGCCAGAGTGTCTCCCGGCGCACGGTCGCGGCGAGCACGGCGAGCGGCCACAGCGCGTACCAGGGATGGAAGACCGGGGCGAGCAGCACGGTGGCGGCCAGCGCCAGACCGGCATGGTGCAGCGGGTCGCCGCGCCGCGCCCGCAGCCAGAGCACGACCAGCACCGGGACCAGCACGACCAGGCCGACGACCCGGGTCACCGGCACCGCGTGCGGCACGCCGAGCAGCTCCAGGGTCAGCCCGGCCGCGGTGGGCGGCGCGGTCCACTGCACCGAGGCGCCGCTGCCGGCCAGGCCGGTCACCCAGCCCAGCCCCAGGCCGGAGCCGAACGAGACGGCCGCCAGCGCGGCCGCCGCTCCCCCGGCCACCACCGCGCCGGCTCGCCACCAGCGGGCCGGGAACATCAGGACGGCGAAGGGCAACACCACCGCGGCGGTCGCCTTCACCCCGACGGCCAGCCCGAGCAGGGCGCCGGCGAGCAGCATCCCGCGTACCGAATCGCCGCCCGCGGCCACCGTCAGGCCGGCCAGGATCAGCGCGATCATCACCGCTTCGTTGTGCGCCCCGGAGATCAGGTGGATCGGCACCAGCGGGCAGGCCAGCACCAGCCAGACCGCGCGTGCGGGCGGCACACCGGCCCGGCGCGCCAGCACCGGCAGGCACCAGCCGATCACCGCGACGCCGAGCACGGCGATCAGCCGCAGTCCGGCGACGGCGCCGGTCAGCGAGCCGCCCAGCTTCGCGGCGGCCGCCGCGAGCACCAGGAACACCGGGCCGTAGGGCGCCGGCGCGTCACGCCAGGTGGGTGCGACGGCGTCGGCCCAGGGACACCCCAGAAGATCAACCCCGCCGGCGTACGGGTCCAGCCCCGCCGCCTGCTGCCAGCCCTGACAGGCGTACGAGTAGACGTCGTAACTGCCCAGCGGAAGGAACGGGAGCAGTGGCAGCGCCCACAGCCCCGCCGTCACGTAGGCCCACCGCAGCGACGGCACCACCCGCCGCCCGGCCCACCAGGCGCCGATCAGCAGCAGCGTGCCGAACAGCCAGGCCAGCGGCAGCAGCAGCCCGTCACGTCCGGCGAAAATCGTGCGGGGCGTCACCGTGGGTTCCCACGGGTTCGTCGCGCCGCCCCGCCAGGCCGCCACCGCCAGCAGCAGAGTGCCTGCCAGCCCCGCATATCGGACGAGGAACGGTCGGGGCATGGCGACGACCCTACCGTGACAGGCTGCAACCACTGGCGAACCGGTACTGTCGGCGGGATGTGGGCCCGGCACCGGCTGGAATGGAGCACCGCGCTGGTGGCGGTGGTCCTCGGCGCCGTTTACCTGCTGCTGCCCCCGATGGGTTCCGACCTGGCCGCCCAGGTGGCCCGGGCCGGCTTCTTCGCCGAGCACGGCCTCACCCCGGTCGACCTGCGGTGGTACGCCGGGGTCGAGCAGTTCGGCTACAGCCTGGTATCGCAGCCGGTGATGGCCCTGCTTGGGGTACGGGTCACCGGAGTGCTCACCCTGATCGCCGGCCCGGTGCTGCTGGCGGTGCTGTTCCGGCGTACCGGCGCCGCCCGGCCGGCACTCGGCGCGGCCCTGGGGCTGGCCGGTTTCGCCGGGAACCTGGTGAGCGGGCGCGTCACGTACGGCCTCGGGGTCTGTCTGGGGATCGCCGCGCTGGTGCTGCTCACCGTGCCGCGGCTGCGCCGCCTCGCGGCGCTCGCCGCGTTCCTCGCCTCCGCGACCAGCCCGGTCGCGGGCCTGTTCACCGGCCTGGCCGGGGTGGCCCTGCTGCTCAGCCGCCGGGTCGGTGACGGCCTGCTGCTCGCCGTGCCGGCGGCCGTTCCGCTGGCGCTGACCGCGCTGCTGTTCGGTGACGGTGGGTGGATGAACATCAGCCGCACCGACACCGTGCGCGCGGTGCTGACCGGCGTGGTGGTGGCGGTGTTCGTGCCGCTGCGCCCGGTCCGGATCGGCGCGCTGCTCGCCTCGGCGGGCGTGCTGGCCGCGGCCCTGATCCACACCCCGGTCGGGCTGAACGCGACCCGGCTGGCCGTCATGTTCGGCTTGCCGGTGCTGGCCGCCTACGCGGTGCTGCCCCGGGTGCGGGTGCTGCTTCCGCTGCTGCTCACGGCGGTCTTCTGGTGGCAGCCGCCGGTGGTTCTCGACGACGTGCGCGACATCGGGAACCCGACCGCCGATCCCGCCTATTTCGCGCCGCTGCGCGACCGGCTCGCCGCCGAGCGGCTGACCGGGCGGGTGGAGATCCCGCCGACCCGGGCCTACTGGGAGGCGGCGCACCTGGGCGACGTTCCGCTGGCGCGGGGCTGGCTGCGGCAGGCCGACATCGACCGCAATCCGCTCTTCTTCACCACGGTGCCGGGCGCCGCGGGCACCGGGGTGGAGCTGACCGCTTCCGCCTATCGGGTCTGGCTGGACGAGCAGGCGGTGCAGTTCGTGGCCGTCCCGGACGCCGAGCTGGCCTGGCCGGGGCGGAAGGAGGCGGCCATGGTGACGGCCGGCCTGCCGTACCTCTCGCTGGTCTGGTCGGACGCGCACTGGCGGCTCTACGCGGTGGCCGATCCGCGGCCGATCGTCGCCGCCCCGGCGACGCTGGTCCGCCAGGACTCCGCGAGCGTGGTCTTCGACGCCCCGGCCGCCGGCGAGATTCCGGTGCGCGTGCGCCACCACCGCTGGTTCACCGTCTCCGGCGGCGCCACCGTCACGGCCGACGGCGACTGGACCGTCGTCCGGGTGCCCGCGGCCGGGCGATACACCCTGACCAGCACCCTGTTCTGATCAGCCGGCGCGCTGGGCCTCGCGGGCGGCGCGCTTGCGCTCGCGCTGTTCGCGGGTGTAGCGCTTGCGGTTCTCCAGATCGCGTTTCCACTGCTCCCGGGCGAACTCGTCGCAGCCCTGCACCGCGCCCTTGGTCTGCGCCGGGCCGATCATCGAGCGGAACAGCCAGTCGTCGAACGTCCGGTGGAACCAGTCTGAGAACTTCGACACAGCGCACTCCTCCGAAGGTTTGCGGGCCAATGGTTGGTGCCCCAACTATTGGTAGAGTAACCGTCGACCTGAGGAGATTCGCAAGTGAGTGATCCGGTCGACGATCCGCTGGCGCTGGAGCAGCAGGTCTGCTTCGCCCTGTCGGTGGCCGCCCGCAGCGTGGTGGCGATCTACCGTCCGCTGCTCGAGCCGATGGGCCTGACCCACCCGCAGTACCTGGTGATGCTCGCCCTCTGGCAATACGCTCCGCTGTCCGTGCGCCGCCTCAGCGAGCTGCTCCAGCTCGACCCGGGCACCCTCTCGCCGCTGCTGAAACGCCTGGAGGCGATCGGTTACCTGCGGCGGGAGCGGGATCCGCAGGACGAGCGGAGCCTGGCGATCACGCTGACCGAGCGCGGCCGGGCGCTACGGGCCGAGGCGGAGAAGATCCCGCCCGCCGTGGTGGACCGGCTCGGCATGCCGATCGAGGAGCTGCGGACCGTTCACGAGGCGTTGACCCGGGTGATCGCCGCGGCCCGCTGAGAGACGATCGGCGCGGCGGCCCCGGTCGCGAGCTCGGTGGCGCCCACCCCGCTCGCGGAAAGGAATTCATAAATCGCCTCGGTGGCCCGCCGATCGATCAGCCGCCGGTATTTCTCGGCGTCCAGCCGCTGCAGATAATTCGCGAATCCGGTTCGCGCCGCCAATTCCCGGACGTCCCACGGGGCGCCGCATTCGTGCGGCCGGCCGCGGCGCAGGGCGGCCGCTCTCCCGAGGGCGCGGACCAGCCGTAGCGGGGCCAGGCCGACCGCCGGCATCAGCCGGATCGCCGCCTCGCGCAGCGCCATCGCCCGCCGGTCGCCCCGGTCGTAGGCGTCGATCTCCCGGTAGCGCCGCCGGATCGGGGCGAGGACCGCGCAGACCACCTCGACGTAGAGCATCCCGCCCTCGACCGCCACGTGCACGAACGTGGAGACGACCGCACCCTGGCACTCGGCGGCGCCGACCGAGGCGCGCAGGAAGTGCCGGCCCTCCGGCCGCGGCGCGCGGATGACGCTCTCCACCGCCTCCGGCGCGGCATGCGAGTACGGCACCCCGCACCCCTCGTCGATCAGCCATCGCGCCCCCGGCGAGACGACCAGGTCCCGCAGCTGCAGGCCGGTGATCCGCTCGTGCTCGGGCAGGTCCCGCGAGCGCAGCCCGGCGAGCCGGCGCCGCAGGTGACCGACCAGCTCGACCGGGTCGATCGGGACGTAACGCACACCGACCGGCCGCCCGCTGCCGTTGAGCAGCGGCTCCCGGTCCTCCACCGGCTTGAGCTCGGTCGCCAGCGACCAGGCGCCGACGGTCTCGCCCGCGCCGACGAACGGGTCGTACCCGGCATGCAGCAGGATGTTGCCGTGCTGGGCGGTGTCGATCACCCGCAGGCGCTGCTCCACCTCCTCGACCCGGCTGACGGCCGGGCCCTCCGGCTCCCCGGCGATCGTCATGATCATGCGGTAGCGCGACCAGGTCAGGGCGGCGAGCACCGCGACCACGACGACCAGCACACCGCCGACGAAGACGGTCACGCCACTGCCCGGCTCGGGCGCGTAGCGGTAGTAGAGCGCCAGCGCCCCGGCCATCAGCGCCAGGCCGGCCAGGATCGCCCACCGGCGGTACGCGGCCGGCGCCGAGAGGATCAGCGCCCAGCCCAGGCCGGCGACGACCAGGGTGGCCGTGGCCGCGGTGAAGACCACCAGGCCGAGCAGCAGGATCGCGGTGACCACGGCGTTCTGCGCCAGCCAGAGCCGGCGGGCCCGCAGGCAGTGCCGGATCACCGTGGTCAGGTCGTAGCCGAGCGACGGCGGGACGGCCCGGCGGCGGTCCGCGACGAAGCGGTCCACCACGGCGGCGGCGTACCACTCGTCGAGATAGGCGGCGCCGCTCAGGTAGCGGGTGGCCGAGGAGATCCGGGCGGCCGGGTCGCGAGCGGCGCCGTCGCCATGGCCGAACAACGATTGCTGAGACATCATGAATCAATTCCGCATTCGGCGGCGAGTGGGCAGAACCGAAGCTACGGCCATTTCCAGCCGGGCACGTAATGCCGGAACACAAATCAGCTGTTAATCCGTCACCCGGGTCGGACGATCGGCGGAAATCGTTGGCCGGAGGGGACATTACGGGGGACGAGACATGGCGATTCACTGGATTTCCGGCAAACCCACGGCGAGGACGGTCGGATGTGGATCTGCGGCAACTGCGGCGAGTGGAATGCCGATGCGCCGGACGGGTGCGAGGTGTGCGGGCATCCGCGGGCGGTCCGGGCGTCCCACCCGTACCCGGATCCGGAGGTGGCCTGGATTCCGGAAGCCGCGGATCCGCCTGAACCCGGACGCGGCCGGCGCCTCGTACCCGCGCTCCTGATCGTCGTGCTCGTCGCCGCGCTGGCGACAGCCGGCGTGCTGGCCGGGCCGCGGCTGCTGAGCTCGCCCCCGGACCGGGCCGCGAAAGAGGTCCGGCCGGTCGTGCCGACCACGGAGAACACCACCGTGAGCCGCCTCGTCACCGTGGACGCGGCGGTCACCGATCCGCGCGCCCCGGCGATCGCCGCGATGTTCGAGACCTACTTCGCCGGGATCAACGAGAAGGACTACGCGGCGGTGGCCGAGGTGTTCGACCCGGCCGGCGCGTTCGACCCGGGCGACCCCGAGCAGATGGCCGCGTTCTCCGACGGGACCGCCACCACGGTGGACTCCGACGTGCTGCTCGCCGGCGTCACCGACCTCGCCGACGGCCGGCTCCGGGCAGACGTGACGTTCCGCAGCGAGCAGGAGGCCGGCAACGGCCCGCCCGGCCGGCTCGCCGAGACCTGCACCCGGTGGCGCGTGGGATATGTGCTGAGCAGGGCGGACGACGAATACCGCATCTTTCGCGGCAAGGGCGTCTCCGAGCCCTGCTAGGACTCCAGGACCCGCTCCATGGCCGCCCGGGACCGCCGGCCCAGCCGCAGGTAGCGGTCGACGAACTCGCCGGGGTCGCCGCCGCCCAGCAGCAGCACCGTGCCCGCCAGCTCGGAGCCGTGCCGGGGCAGCTGGTCGGTCGGCCGGCCGCGGACCAGGGTGAGCGCGTTGCGCACCTCCGCGGCCAGGGTCCAGCCGGCCGCCATCGCATCGGCGTCGGCCGGGTCCACCAGGCCGGCCCGCGTCTCCGCCTCGAGCGCCTCCAGCGTCGAGGTCTTGCGCAGTTCCGGCTCGGTGTGTGCGTAGCGCAGCTGGAGCAGCTGGACCGCCCACTCCACGTCGGCCAGGCCGCCGCGGCCCAGCTTGGTGTGCGTGTTCGGGTCCGCGCCGCGCGGCAGCCGCTCGGTCTCCACCCTCGCCTTGATCCGCCGGATCTCCACGATCTGCTCCCGGCTCAGGCCACCGCCGGGATAGCGGACGCCGTCGGCGAGAGCCTCGAACTCCGCGCCCAGCGAGGCGTCGCCGCAGATGAACCGGGCCCGCAGCAGCGCCTGCGACTCCCACACCTTCGACCAGCGCGCGTAGTACTGCTGGTACGCCTGCAGGCTGCGGACCAGCGGTCCCTGCCGGCCCTCCGGGCGCAGGTCGGCGTCGACGCCGAGCGGCGGGTCGGGCGCCGGCGCCCCGAGCAGCCGGCGCAGCTCCTCGGCGATCGCGTGCGCGGCGGCGCTGGCCTCGTTCTCCGGCGTGCCGGCCGGCGGCTCGTAGACGAACAGCACGTCGGCGTCGGACGGGTAGCTCATCTCGTAGCCGCCGAGCCGGCCCATCCCGATGATCGCGAACCGCAGGCCGGGCGGTCCCGGCTTGACCCGGCGGGCGATCTTCAGCGCGGCGCCCAGCGTCGCGTCGGTCACGTCGGACAGGGCCACCCCGATCGCGCCGATCCCGAGCGGCTGCGCCGGGGCCAGGTCGCCGCCGTGGCGCAGGATGTCGGCGCAGGCCAGCCGGAACAGCTCCCGGCGGCGCAGCGCCCGGACCGCGCCGATCGCCTGGACCGGGTCCGGATGCCGCTCGCCGGCCGCCGCGAACCCGTCGAGCAGCTTCTCCCGCGAGCGGGGCTGCAGCTCGGTGTCGTCGGCGAGCAGGCGCAGCGCCTCCGGGTCGCGGGTGAGCAGGTCGGTCGCGTACCGGGACAGGCTCAGCACCCGGGCCAGCCGGCGGGCCACCGGACCGCCGTCGCGCAGCAGCCGCAGATACCACGGGGTGCTGCCGAGCTTGTCCGACACGTGCCGGTAGTTGAGCAGGCCGCGGTCCGGTTCCGGGGAGTCGGCGAAGTCCTGCAGCAGCATCGGCAGCAGGGTCCGCTGGATCGCCGCGGTCCGGGTCACCCCGCCGGTGAGCGCCTCCAGGTGCCGCAGCGCCGCGGCCGGGTCGGCGAAACCGAGGATCTCCAGGCGTTTGCGGGCCGACTCCGGGGTCATCCGCAGCTCCTCGGCGGGCACCCGGGCGACCGCCTCCAGCAGCGGTTGGTAGAGCAGCTTCACGTGCAGGCGGCGGACGTTCGCGGCGTGGCCGATCCAGTCCGAGCGGAAGGCCTCGACCGCGTCCTGGCCGGGCATCGCCGTGTAGCCGAGGGCGGCGGCGAGCCAGCGCAGCCCACCCGGGTCGTCGGGCACCGTGTGGGTCCGTTTGAGCTGCTGCAACTGCAGCCGGTGCTCGACGCCGCGCAGGAAGCGGTAACCACGCAGCAGGGTCTCGCCGTCCTGGCGGCCCACGTAGCCCCCGGAGACCAGGGCGCGCAGCGCCGGCAGGGTGCCCGGCGCGCGCAGCGTCTCGTCCACCCGGCCGTGCACGAGCTGCAGCAGCTGCACCGCGAACTCGATGTCCCGCAGCCCGCCCGGCCCCCGCTTGATCTCCCGGTCCAGCTCCTTCGGCGGCACGTTGTCGATGATCTTGCGACGCATGTCGCGGACGTCGGCGACCGCCTCGGGCCGCTCGGCGGCGTGCCAGACCAGCGGCGCCAGGTCGGCGATCCACTCCTGCGCCAGTGCCAGGTCACCGGCGGCCGGGCGGGCCTTGAGCAGCGCCTGGAACTCCCAGGTACGCGCCCACCGCCGGTAGTAGGCCTGGTGGCTGGCGAGGGTGCGGACCAGCGGGCCGCGGCTGCCCTCCGGGCGCAGCGCCGCGTCCACCGGCCAGGCGACCAGCCCGCAGATCTCGATCAGCCGGGCCGCGATCGTGGTCCCCGCGGTCAGGTCCTCGTCCCCGGCGGCCACGAAGATCACGTCGACGTCGGAGACGTAGTTGAGCTCGTTGCCGCCGCACTTGCCCATCGCGACCACGGCGAGACGCGGCTCCGGCGTGCCGGCGGGCAGGTCGGTTACGGCTATCGCGTAGGCCGCGGCCAGCGTCTCGTCGGCCAGCCGGGACAGCGCGGCCATGGTCGGCTCCAGGCCGCGGCCGCCGGTCAGGTCGGCGGCGGCGATGCGCAGCAGCGAGATCCGGTACGCCTTCCGCAGCGCCGCGACGGTCGGCGTGTCGTCGAGATCCGCGAGCCGCCCCTCGGCGTCCGGTGGCATCCCGCTGCGGCTGGTGGCGAGGGTGCGCCACTCGTCCGGGTTGGCCACCAGGTGGTCGCCGAGCGCCGAGGAGGCGCCCAGCACAGCGAACAGCCGGCGCCGCAGGCCGTGGTCGAGGTGCAGGGAGTCGAGCAGCTCCTCGGTGGCCGCGTTGGTGACGATCGACCCGGTCGGGCGGGCGCCACCGGCCCGGCCCACCGACTCCACGATGCGGTGCAGCTGACGCAGGGCCAGGTTGGGGTCGGCGGCCTTGGAGAGCGCGTCCAGCACGTCGGCGGCCCGGCCGTCCACCGGGCCCGGCGTCTCCGGGTCCCACAGCCCCAGCCCGCCGGGGCCGAGCAGGTCGGCGGCGCGGGTCCCGTTGTCGGCGAACCCGTATCGGGCGAGGCGGGTGGGCCTGGTCATCACTGCCCCAGCAGGGGAAGGGTCCGGCCGGTGCCGGTGTCCGGGATGTCGGCGTCCGGCAGGGTGCCGAGCGCCAGCGAGGCGAAGCGGACCGCGAACGGCTGCCAGACCTCCTCCACGTCGGCGAGGACCGCGGCGACGGCGGCGGCCACCACCTCCGCGTCGTAACCGAGCTCGTCCAGCTCGGTCGCGCCGATCCGGGTCCAGTCGGCGAACATCTCGGCGTCGCACTCGATGTGGAACTGCACGCCCCAGGCCCGGTCGCCGATCCGGAACGCCTGGTGCGGGTAACGGCTGGAGGCGGCGAGCAGCACCGCGTTCAGCGGCAGCTCGGTGATCTCGTCGCGGTGCCACTGCACCACGTCGGGCAGCAGCGGCACCCACTTGAACAGCGGGTCGGTGTCGGCCGCGTCCCGCTTGCCGACCAGCCCCGGCCCGATCTCCGGGCCGTTGGTGCTGCGCTCGACCAGGCCGCCGTGCGCCGAGGCCAGCAGCTGGCCGCCGAGGCAGATCCCGAGCGTCGGCACCCGGTGCCGGACCGCTTTGCGCAGCAGACCCTCCAGCGCCGGGAACCAGGGCGCGCCGGGGCTGCCGGCGGCGTCCGGATAGGCGCTCTGGTCGCCGCCGAGCACGATCAGCGCGAGGAAGCCGTCGAGGGTCTCCGGCAGCGGATCGCCGGCGAACGGCCGGAGCACGGTGACCTCCAGCCCGGCCTCGGCCAGCCAGTCCCCGAGCCGGCGGAGATCATCGGTGGGGTCGTTCTGGATGACGAGTGCGGTGGCCACGTGTCGAGGCTAACTGGTGGCGGGCGTCCAGCGGGCGATCACCTCCTCGCCGTCGGTCTCGCCGGTCTCCACGAAGCCGAGCGACAGGTAGAGACGGCGGGCCGCCTCGTTGGCGGGCTGATAGCTGAGCGCCACGTTCGGGGTGCCCGGCTCGGCGATCAGCCGCTCGCGCAACTGGCGGATCATCGCCGTGCCGATGCCCTGCCCCTGGTGCTGCGCGTCCACCACGACACCGCCGATCCAGCGGCTGCCGTCGTCGTCGACCCCCCACATGGCGAAACCGACCACCGCGCCGTCCCGGGTGACCGCCAGCGGGTTCCAGGTGTCGCCGTAGTTGCACAGGCAGAGGTAGTAGGTGACCTCGGCCACGAAGTCCCGCTGAGCAGGCTGGACCGTGAGCGCGGCGCAGTCACGCCAGTTGTTTGCGGTGACCGGCTCGAGCCGGATGCCATCGACAGCCATCTGATGATCTTGGCATAGGCTTTCCGGTCATGGCCCAGCAGTCCGCCGGCATCCGGGTGTCCACCCTGGAGCTGTTCTTCGATCTGGTCTTCGTCTTCACCGTGATGCAGCTCAGCGAGACGCTCTACGACGACCTGTCGCCGGGCGGGCTGCTCGACGTGGTGCTGATCCTCGCGGTGCTCTGGTGGATGTACTCGGGTTACGCCTGGCTCACCAACGCGGTGGCCCCGACCAGCACCACCCGGCGCACCCTGCTGCTGGCCGGCATGTCCGGGTTCCTGGTGATGGCGCTGGCCATCCCCGAGGCGTTCGGCGACTACGGCTGGATCTTCGGCATCGCCTACGTGGTGGTGAACGTGGTCCACTCGGTGCTCTTCCTGAACGCCGGCCCCGGCGCGGTCCGGATGATGCGCACGCTCGGCCCGCTCAACCTGCTCGCCGCCGGCCTGGTCCTCACCGGTGGGCTGCTCCCCGAGCCGTACCGGCACCTGTGCTGGATCGCCGCCCCGCTGGTGCAGATCAGCGGCGGTTATCTGCACGCCATCGAGATGCACGCGATCGCGGCCGCCCACTTCGTCGAACGCCACAGCCTCGTCATGATCATCGCCATCGGCGAGTCGATCATCGCGATCGGTCTGGGTTTCCGCGAGGTCCGCCTCGACGGCGGCGCCGTCCTGGTCGCCGTGCTCGGCCTGTGCATCGCCTACTACCTGTGGTGGTGCTACTTCGCCGGCGACGACAAGCGTTCCGAGGAGGTCCTGGCCCACGTCACCGACACCCGCCGCCGCAGCCGGCTCGCCCTCAACGCCTGGGGTTACGGCCACGTGCCGATGCTGCTCGGCATCGTCGTGCTGGCCGTCGGCATCAAGAAGACCGTCGGCCACGCCTTCGAGCCGCTCCACTGGGGCCCGGCCGTGGCCCTCAGCGGCGGCGTGGCGCTCTACCTGCTCGGCCACGCCGTCTTCCTGCGCCTGCTGCACCTGCCCGGCGCCGTCTACCGCCTGGCCACCGCCGCCGCGGTCCTCGCCACCGTGCCCCTCGGGCACACCGTCGCGGTGGCCCAGCTCGTCGCGATCCCCCTGCTCATGGCCGCCGGCGCGATCGCCGAAGACCTACCCCGCATCCGGCGCGACGGCATGGCCGCCGCCATCGGCGACTTCGGCCGAACCGAAACCCATTAACCCCATCATCGGTACGCCTACCACGCCCGCCGAATCACAACGCCCGTGCCTGCACCGCGACCTGATCAGCACACCGGGCCCCAACGCGACCGCCGGGCTCACCCTCACCCCACGCATCAACCCCCAATGCCACTCCCCCAAGTTGATCTTCCAGCAGGGTGTGCCCTCCCGCGGTTGCTCACCGTTACTGCGCGAGTGGAGCGCCGGAGGGAGGACGTGGGTAGCAGGCTGTGGCAGGGCGGCCGCTCGGCCGAGGTGGGCGGCGTCGCCGTTCTAAGGCGGCGGCGGGGCCCATAGGGGCACGCGGGCCGCGATGGTGCTCAGGCCGTACCGGGAAGGAACGCGCCTCGGAGTGAGGCGCGCTCCCACGCCGGTGTCAGGAAATGCAGGCGCAGACGATCAGGGCCGCGCCGAAGTGCGAGGCCGCGCTGACCATCGCGCCGCCGTGGCGCTCCGGTGTGCAGATGACCTCGCCGAGCTTGCCCGGCGTCATCCAGTCGAGGACCAGGAAGGCCAGGCCCATGATGCCGATGCCGACCAGGCCGAACAGCACCGTGGAGGCGAGCCCCTCGCCGAACGAGTCGTAGCTGGTGAAGATCGCGGTGAACACGATCGCGGCGATGCCGAGCTGGTTGGCGGCCAGTAACAGTGAAGCGTTCGGGTTGCGCTCGACGAAGATCAGGTCTTTCAGCTTGCCCGGCGTGAGCAGGTCGACCAGCACATAACCGACGGCCATCAAACCGATGCCGATCAGCCCGAACACGATGCTTCGCCCGGCGCCCTCCAGCAGATCTTGAAGCACGGCCTCTCCCTTGTCGCGTGATGTCAGGTCCAGACCGTATCGGAGACGATCTAGCACGTCGATCGGACGTCGCCCTGTCACCCGATGTTGCGGTGACACTTTTCCGTCCGTAGGCGCTGTAACTCAAGGAGCCCGCGTCTGTCGCGGGCCCGCCGGCGAGACGCGCGGAGGTCGCGGATGGTGGCACCGGAGGACCCGGACGCCCTGGTGCGCGCCGCCCGGTCCGGCGACGAGGACGCGTTCCGGCTGCTCTACCGGCGGCAGCAACCGGCCCTGCTGCGCTACCTGCGGGTGCTGGTCGGCGACGACGCCGAGGACGTCGCCTCTGAGGCGTGGCTGCAGATCGCCCGGGATCTGCGCTCGTTCTCCGGCGACTGGGACGGCTTCCGCGGGTGGACGGCGACGATCGCCCGGCACCGGGCGATGGACCTGTTGCGGGCGCAGCGGCGCCGCCCGCAGGTGAGCGCCCCGCTGGAGCAGCTCGACGAGGTGAGCGCGGGCGACGACACCGCCGACCGGGCTCTGGAGCTGGTCACCACCGACGCCGCGATAGCGCTGATCGCGTCGCTGCCGCCGGAGATGGCGGAGGCCGTGATGCTGCGGGTGGTGGTCGGTCTGGACGCCCGCCGCACCGGCGAGATCCTGGGGCGCCGGGCCGGGGCGGTGCGCACCGCGGCCTACCGCGGGCTGCGGCAGCTCGCCCAGCGGGTGGCCGCCCGGGATCCGGTGACATCTTCGCCGGGCCCGGCGCTGAGGGAGATGAGATGACCGGCGCGGGAGGAGGCAGCGGCATGGACCGGGAAGACCTGGACGGGGTACGGCCGATCGTGCTGCCACCCGGGCATCCGCTGAGCGAGGTGCTGGCCGCGGCGACCGCGCCGGGCACCGCGCACGAGCTGGCCGGTGAGGAGGCCGCGGTGGCCGCGTTCCGGGCTGCCGCTCCGGGCCGGGTGGGCGGCGGTTCGTGGCCGGCCCGGCTGTTGACGTTGAAGCTGGCGGCGGCCGCGCTCGCCACGACGGTGACGGTCGGCGGCATGGCGCTGGCGGCGAACACCGGCGCCCTGCGCGAGCCGGCCGGTCCGCCCGCGCCGGTGGCCTCGACCGCGGTGGTGCCCTCGACCGCGGTGGTGCCCTCGACCGCGGTGGTGCCCTCGACCGCGGTGGTGCCCTCGACCGCGGTGGTGCCCTCGACCGCGGTGGTCAAGCCTTCGGTCACCCCGCCGCCCGCGTCGCCGAAGCCCACCGCGTCACGCAAGTCCGCGGCGCCGAGCCGTACGCCGGGCTGCCCGCGACGATCCACCGACGTCCGCCGCGACCGGCGCTGGGACCGGGACCGGCGGGAACCCTCCTGCCGGGACCGGCACCGCCGGGAGCGGCGTTCCTACCAGCACAGACCGGCATCCGGTGAACTGTTTCATGGGGAACGGGCGGTTCATCGGATGCCATCCCGGGTCGGCTGACAACGGGGTGCCCCCACCCCAGCGCAGGCAGCCGAACCGGTCGGGCGGCGGTGGCTCATCGGTCCGCCGCCGCCCGGCGCCCGGTTACAGCGCGCCGAGGTAGCGCTGCCGCTCGTACGGCGTGACCTCGCGGCGGAACTGCTCCCACTCGGCGCGCTTGTTGCGCAGGAAGAAGTCGAAGACGTGCTCGCCGAGCACCTCGGCGACCAGCTCGGAGCCGGCCATCACGTCGATCGCCTCGGACAGGTTCTCCGGCAGCGCGTCGTAACCCGCGGCCTTGCGCTCGGCGGGCGACAGCGACCAGACGTCGTCCTCGGCGCCGGGCGGCAGCTCGTAGCCCTCCTCGATGCCCTTGAGGCCGGCGCCCAGCATGACCGCGAAGGCGAGGTACGGGTTGGCGGCGGAGTCGATCGAGCGGACCTCGACCCGGGCCGAGCTGGGCTTGCCGAACGCCGGCACCCGGACCAGGGCGGACCGGTTGAGGTGGCCCCAGCAGACGAACGCCGGGGACTCGGTGATCCGGTCCGGCAGCTGCAGCGGGAAGAGCCGCTTGTAGGAGTTCACCCACTGGTTGGTGATCGCCGTGTACTCCCGGGCGTGCACCAGCAGGCCGGCGATGAACGCCCGCGCGGTCTTGGACAGCCGCTGCGGGTCCTCGCTGTCGAAGAAGGCGTTGCGCTCACCCTCCATCAGCGACAGGTGGGTGTGCATGCCGGAGCCGGGCTGATCGGTGTACGGCTTCGGCATGAAGGTGGCCCGCACCCCCTGGGAGAGCGCCACCTCCTTGACCACGTGCCGGAACGTCATGATGTTGTCGGCCGTGGTGAGGGCGTCCGCGTAGCGCAGGTCGATCTCCTGCTGGCCGGGCGCCACCTCGTGGTGGCTGAACTCGACCGAGATGCCGATCCGCTCCAGGGCCAGCACGGCCTGCCGGCGGAAGTCGCGGGCCACGGCGTGGGTGGTGTGGTCGAAGTAGCCGCCGCTGTCGACCGGCACCGGCACCGAGCCGTCGTTCGGCCCGTCCTGGACGAGGAAGAACTCGGCCTCGGGGTGGGTGTAGAAGGTGAAGCCCTTCTCGGCGGCCTTGGCCAGCGCCCGGCGCAGCACGTGGCGCGGGTCGGCCCAGGCGGCGCTGCCGTCGGGGAGCAGGATGTCGCAGAACATCCGCGCGCTCTCGCCGCTGGCGCCGCCCTCGAACGGGAAGACCTGGAAGGTGGTGGGGTCGGGCATGGCGACCATGTCCGACTCGTAGACCCGGGCGAAGCCCTCGATCGCCGAGCCGTCGATGCCGATGCCCTCCTCGAAGGCGGACTCGAGCTCGGCGGGCGCGACCGACACGCTCTTCAGGGTGCCCAGCACATCGGTGAACCAGAGGCGGACAAAACGGATGTCGCGCTCCTCGAGCGTGCGAAGCACGAACTCCTGCTGTCGGTCCACTGCCACCCCTCGTGTGCCGGTGTCGATCCTTTCCGCCGAGACTACGCTGGCCGCGCCCCGTGATGATGGCCCGGGTAAGAATGTGGGGCATGCCAACGCTGCGCATCGCCCTCGCTCAGGTGAACTCGACAGTCGGTGACATTTCCGGCAACGCGACCGCGATTCGCCACTGGTCGCGGGAAGCGGCCGGCGCCGGGGCCCACCTGGTCGCCTTCCCGGAGATGATGCTGACCGGTTACCCCATCGAGGACCTGGTCTTCCGCAACTCGTTCGTCTCCGCCTCCCAGCAGGCACTGCGCACCCTCGCCGCCGACCTGGCCGCGGACGGGCTGGGCCACCTGGCCGTGGTGGTGGGTTACGTGGACGCCGACGGCCCGGCCGCCACCAGCGCCGACGCCACGCCGGGAACCGGCCGGCGGGACGCCTCCGCGCTGCTGCACGGCGGTGCGGTGGTCGCCACCTACTTCAAGCACCACCTGCCCAACTACGGCGTGTTCGACGAGGACCGCTACTTCGAGCCGGGCACCGAGCTGACCGTGGTCCGGCTCGGCGGCGTCGACGTGGCGCTGACCGTCTGCGAGGACATCTGGCAGGCCGGCGGTCCGTTCACCGCGGCTCGCCGGGCCGGCGCGGGGCTGGTCGTCAACATCAACGCCTCGCCGTACGAGCTGAACAAGGACGACGTCCGCCTGCCCCTGGTGCAGCGGCGGGCCGCCGAGGCCGGGGCCACCGTGGCGTACGTGAACGCCGTCGGCGGGCAGGACGAGCTGGTCTTCGACGGCGACTCGATGATCGTCGCACCGGACGGGACGCTGCTCACCCGGGCCGGGCAGTTCACCGAGGAGCTGCTGGTCCACGACCTGGACCTGCCGGCCGCGGACGCCGCCCCGAACGCGCCGGGCGAGACGGACGCGGCCGCACCGGCGTTCGAGCAGGCGATCGACGACGACATGGCGGTGACCGTCGTGACCGTCGATCAGGCGCTGAGCCCGCTGACCGGCCGGCGCGACGGCGGGATCGCCGACCGGGTCGCCGACGAGGCCGAGGTCTGGTCGGCGCTCACCCTCGGCCTGCGCGACTACGTCAACAAGAACCGCTTCCCGTCGGTGGTCTTCGGCCTCTCCGGCGGCATCGACTCGGCGGTGGTCGCGGCGATCGCGGTGGACGCCCTCGGCCCGGAACGGGTGGTCGGCGTCTCGCTGCCGAGCGGCTACTCCTCGGAGCACTCCAAGGACGACGCGGCCGACCTGGCCAAGCGCACCGGCCTGGACTACCGGGTGCAGCCGATCCAGCCGATGGTCGACTCGTTCCTGGCGAACATGTCGCTCTCCGGACTCGCGGTGGAGAACCTGCAGGCCCGGGTCCGTGGCGTGATCCTCATGGCGCTCTCCAACCAGGAGGGCCACCTGGTCCTCACCACCGGCAACAAGAGCGAGCTGGCGGTCGGCTACTCGACCCTCTACGGCGACTCGGTGGGTGGCTTCAACCCGCTCAAGGACGTGCCGAAGAGCATGGTGTGGCAGCTGGCCCGCTGGCGGAACACCCAGGGCGACCCGCCGATCCCGGAGAACTCGATCACCAAGGCGCCCAGCGCCGAGCTGCGCCCGGACCAGAAGGACTCCGACTCGCTGCCGGACTACGCGGTCCTCGACCCGATCATCAAGGGCTATGTCGACCACGACCTGGGGCGCGCCGAGCTGGTCGCGGCCGGCAACGATCCGGCCCTGGTGGACCGGGTGCTCCGCATGATCGACATCGCGGAGTACAAGCGGCGGCAGGCCGCGCCCGGCACCAAGATCTCCGGCAAGGCGTTCGGCCGGGATCGGCGTCTGCCTATCACGAACGGGTTCCGCGAAGGACAGAGCCTTTAGTCCGCTTCAGGGGCGGCGGGCGGGGCGGTCGGACGGCTGTGAGAACTTCCACTGAACCCTGACCGTGGGCCGGTTCCCGGTGCGACGATGTGCGCACCCGGGGACCGCATCCGCGCGGCCTCGAGGGAAGGAGATTTACCAAATGTCGGAGATTCCCACCCTGTACGGTGGCCCGCCCACCCGTCGAGTCCGCACCCGCGACCTGATCAACGCGAAAGTCCGCGGCGACCGCTGGCCGATGCTCACCTCCTACGACATGTACACCGCGTCGATCTTCGACCAGACCGGTGTGCCGGTCCTGCTCGTCGGCGACTCGGCGGCCAACAACGTCTACGGCTACGAGACCACCGTGCAGGTCACCGTCGACGAGATGCTCCCGCTGGTCAAGGCGGTGGTCCGGGCCACGAGAACCGCGCTGATCGTCGGCGACCTCCCGTTCGGCAGCTACGAGGAGGGCCCCACGCAGGCCCTGCGCACGGCCGTGCGGTTCATGAAGGAGGGCGGCTGCCACGCCGTCAAGCTCGAGGGCGGCCGCCGGATGGCGCCGCAGATCGAGGCGATCACCAGCGCCGGCATCCCGGTGATGGCGCACATCGGGTTCACCCCGCAGCGGGAACACACCATCGGCGGTTACCGCGTCCAGGGCCGGGAGAATGAGGGCGCCGAGGTGATCTCCGACGCCCGCGCGGTCGCCGACGCGGGCGCCTTCGCGGTGGTCCTGGAAATGGTGCCCGGCGAGGTCTCCAAGCAGATCACCAAGGAGCTGGCGATCCCCACCGTGGGCATCGGCGCCGGCCCGGACACCGACGCGCAGGTGCTGGTCTGGCAGGACATGGCCGGGCTGCGCACCGGCAAGGCGCCGCGCTTCGTGAAGCGTTACGCCGATCTCGCGGGCACGCTCGCCGAGGCCACGCGGCAATTCGCCGCGGAGGTCCGCGGCGGCGAGTTCCCCGCCGCCGAACACACCTTCTAAAACCCTTTCCGGTACGGGACGAGCACCGTCCCCGTACCGGTCAGGCCAGTTCGAACCGGACCGTGCGGGTGCCCGGGTCGGCGACCGTCAGCCGGACCGGCACCCGCCGGCCGAGCGGCAGTTCCCCGAGGCAGCGGGCCCGCACGGCCGGGTCGTCCACGGCGACCGTGCCGCCGGGCGGCCGTTTCGCGGACGGCTCGTCCAGATCCAGCACGGCCGCCTCGAAGGTCTCACCGACCCGGTGCTCCAGCAGCACCGCCTCGGCCAGGTCGATCGCGCCACGGTCGGCCGCCGAGGCGAGCCGGTCGGTGGCGGCCATCGCCTTGGGCAGACGCGGCAGGGCGTCCCGTGCCCAGTCCGGAACCGGGCGGCCCTCGTGCAGGGCCAGGCACACCTCGGTCGCGTACCGATCAGCAAGCCGCCGCAATGGGGCGGTGACGTGCGCGTAGGGCGCGCCCACCCCACCGTGCCCGGCCGCCGCGGGGTCCTTCATCAGCTCCGCCCCGCCGTGCCGGGCCGCCGCCCGGTCGCTGATCGCCTCCGCCCCGCCGTGCCCGGCCGCCGCCCGGTCGTTGACCGGCTCCGCCGCGCCGTGCCCGGCCGCCGCCCGATCCGTGATCGGCTTCGCCGCGCCGTTCGGCTCGACTGCAGCGTCAGCGGCCACGCCGAACGCCGTGTAGGCGGCGCCGCGCAGCAGGTCGGCCGCCTGGTCCAGGAAGGCCGCACCGTGCGGGCTGGCCGGATCGACCGAGGCCACCACGACGGACACCGGCGCGCCGGCCGGCCACGGCACGTCGAGCGCTTCCGCCGCGATCCGCAGTTTCGCCACTGCTTCCGGTTTCGGCGCCGGCATGGTCCGCAGCAGGCCGATCCCGCCGTCCAGCATGATCCGGGCCGCGGCCATACCGGTGAGCAGGGAGATCTGCGCGTTGTGCTCCTCCACCGGCAGCGGCGCCCGCAGCACCAGCCGCCAGCCGTCCCCGTCCCGCTCGATCTCCTGCGCCGGCAGCGGCAGATCCACCGCGCCCCGCTCGGCCGCCCGCCGCGCCAGCAACGTCCCGATCTCGGTCAGCAGGATCACCGGCTCCGGCGCCGTCCCCGCCTCGATCTGCTGCTGCACCCCGGCGTAGTCCAGCTTGACCCGGCTGCGAACCCGGGCCCGCTCCAGCGACACGGCAACCGTCTCGCCCGCGCTGTCCAGGTCGATCGTCCACACGACGGCGGCCCGCTCCACGCCGGGCAGCAGACTCACCGCCCCCTCGCTGAGCACCGGCGGGTGCAGCGGAATCCGCCCGTCCGGCAGATAGATCGTCTGCCCCCGAACCCAGCTCTCCGCCTCGATAGCCCCACCCGGCCGCACATAGGTCGCCACGTCCGCGATCGCATACCGCACGCGGTATCCCCCGCCGTCACGCCGGCTCAGATGCATGGCCTGGTCGAGATCCTGAGAACCCACCGGATCAAGCGTCAGGAACGGAACGTCGGTGCGATCCACCCCCGGCAGCGGCGTCACCCGCGCCACTTCCTCAGCCTCAACGATCACCGCGGCCGGGAACTCACCCGGCAGCCTCAGTTCCCGCCGCAGCACGGAGAAGTCGATCTGCGGCGCCAACACCCGTTTGATCGGCACCGACCATTCCTACCAGGCCCGGCCCCGCCCCGCCCTTTTCGCCGCGCGCCGCTCCCCAGGCCGGCCTTCAACACGACGACGGGCCGCACCTTCCGGCGCGGCCCGTCATCGCCCTACTTCTTGCGCGCCGCCACCCGCGTTCCGGTGCGCGCGGCATTGCCCCCCGAGGTACGGGTGACGCCGCCCCCCTTGGCCACGTTCCGGCCGGCCTGCTCTGCCTTCCCCGCGGTTGCCTTCCCGCTCCCGGCCTTGCCGGCTGCCGCGTTCCCGGTGGCCGACCTGCCACCCGCCGCCTTGCCGCCGGCCTTGCCACCTGCCGCATTGCCGGTAACCGACCTACCACCCGCCGCCTTACCGGCTGCCGCGTTGCCAGTAGCCGACCTACCACCCGCCGCCTTACCGGCGGCCCTGCCGTTGGCAGCGTTGCCGGTATCCGACCTACCACTCGCGGCAGTGCTGGCGGCCCTGGTGTTCGCCCGCCCAGCTCCGGCCTTGGCCGCCGTCGACCGGTTGGCCGCCCGCCGGGTCCCCGTCTCGGCCGCGACCTCAGCCGTAGCCTTGACCACCCGCTTGGCCGTAGCCGAAACGCTGCCGACCTCGGCCTCCATCTCGGCGACCGCCGCTTCCGCAGCCCGGGCCGCCTTGGAGACAGCCGCCTTCGCCGCGTGAACCGCACTCTCCACCGCGGCCGCCTTGGCCGCCGTAGCCTTGGCCCGCGCCACCGTCGTCTTGGCCGGTGCCGCAGCGCCGGCCCGCCCGCTGCCCCGCCCAGCCCCGGCAGCCTTGCCAGCGCTCGCCTTGGCTCCGCTCGCCTTGGTCCCGGCCGCCTTGGTCCCGCTCGCCTTGGTCCCGGCCGCCTTCGTCGCAGCCGCCCTGGTCCCCGTTGCCTTGGTCCCGGTCGCCCTGGCCGCTGTCGCCTTGGCCGCTGTCGCCTTGGCCGCTGTCGCCTTGGTTCCCGCAGCCCTCGCCGCTGTCGCCCTAGCTCCCGTCGCCTTTGCCGCCGCGGCCTTGGTGCCTGTCGCCTTAGCGGCCGCGGCCTTGGTGCCTGTCGCCTTAGCCGCCGCGGCCTTGGTGCCTGTCGCCTTAGCCGCCGCGGCCTTGGTGCCTGTCGCCTTAGCCGCCGCGGCCTTGGTACCCGTCGCCTTAGCCGCCGCAGCCTTGGTACCCGTCGCCTTAGCCGCCGCAGCCTTGGTACCCGTCGCCTTAGCCGCCGCAGCCTTGGTACCCGTCGCCTTCGTACCTGTAGCACTGGACGCCGCCCGGGTCCCCGCAGCCTTCGCTGCCGTCGCCTTGGTCCCGCCGGCCCGGGCTGCCATCGCCTTGGCGCCGGTTGCCTTCGTGCCCGCCCTGGTCCCGGCCGCGTTGGCCGCTGTGGCCTTGGCAGCGGTTGCCTTTGCACCAGAGGCCTTCGCCGCCGACCTGGTGCCCGCCGTCGTGGCCCTAGTGCCCGCCGCCTTCGCCGTCGTGGCCTTGGTGCCCGCCGCCTTGGCCGCAGTGGCCTTGGCCCCGGTGGCCTTGTTCGCCGACGCCTTGGCCCCGGTCGCCTTGACCCCCGCAGCCGCCTTGGTGCCCGTAGCCTTAGCCACCGTCGCCTTCGCGCCTGTCGCCTTGGCCGCCGTCCTGGTTCCCGCCGCCTTCGCTGCCGTCACTCTGGTACCGCTCGCCTTGGCAGTGGCCGCTTTCGACGCCGTTGCCTTGACCGCACCAGCCCTGGTTGCGGCCGTCGCCTTGCTCCCCGCCCGGCCACCGGCCGTCGCCTTGCCGGCCCGTGCGCTAGTTGCTTTGGCAGCGGTCGCCTTCGCCGGCATGGCCTTGGTCCCAGCGGCCTTCGTCCCCGTCGCCTTGATCCCTGCAGCCTTGGTCCCCGCGGCCTTTGCCCCCGCCTTCGTCGCGGTGGTCTTCACAGCCGTGGCCTTGGTCCCTGCGGCGGTCTTCGCAGCTGTGGCCTTGGTCCCGGCAGCCTTCGTCCCGGCAGCTTTGGCCCCTACGGCCTTGGTTCCGGCCGCCTTTGTCGCGGTGCTCCGAGTCCCTGCCTTGGTCGCGGTCGCCTTCGCCGGTGCCGCCTTAGTCGCTGTCGCCTTCGAGCCGGCTGCCCGAGTCCCAGTCACGGTGGACGAACCGGCCTTGGCCGCAGCTGTCTTAGCGGCCGCGCCCTTGGCCGGGGTGGCTTTCGCTGCGGTCGTCTTCGCTGCGGTTGCCGTTGCCTTCGTGGCGCTGGCCTTGGCGGCCTGCGCACCCGTGGCCTTAGCGCCAGTCGCCCGAGCGCCAGTCCCTGTCGCCTTGGTCCCCGTCGCCTTGGTCCCGGTCGCCTTGGTACCGGTCGCCTTGGTACCGGTCGCCTTGGTACCGGTCGCCTTGGTGCCCGTTGCCTTGGTGGCAATTGCTTTGGCAGCGGGCGCTTTCGCTCCTGAAGCCTTGGTACCGGCGGTCTTGGTGGCTGTTCCGCCCCCAGACTTCGCAGCCTTGGCGCCTGTCGCCGTCGATCCGGAGACCTCTGATCCGGTTTCGGCGGTCTTGGTGGCTGTCGCCCTCGATGGGGTACCGGTGGACTTGGACGCGGTGGCCTTCGAGCTGGCCTTGCCCGCGGCCTTTGTCCCGGTCGGGGCCGTTCCAGCGTCTGCGGTGGATGCGCCGCTTCCGGTGGTCACGGCTGTCTTGCGCGCCCCGGAACCCTTGACGCCGGCCGCCTTGGCGGCTGTGGCCTTGGCTTTCGCGCCGACCGCCTTGGTCGCCCGGGTCAGAGCTTCGCGTCCGCCGACCGATTCCGGGCCTGCGGCCTGCGAACCGGTGGGGGTCGTCTTCGAGCCGGCGCCGGTTCGCTCGGTGTTGGACCCGGCGCTGGTCGCCCTGGTCCGCCGGGGGCGCGCTGGTTCGGCGGGCGTCGTCGTGATGGCTTCCACCTCGGCTTCGACTTCGGCGCCGGCTTCGGCGGCGTCCTCTGCCGCTTCCGCCGCCTCCTCTGCGGCTTCGGCCGCGTTCTCCGCAGCCCAGGCCGCGGCTTCAGCGGCGTGGGCCGCCGCTCCGGCCGCCTTTGCCGCGGTGCCCGCAGCCTTGGCGACGACTTCGCTCGCCTGGACGCCGGACGCCTCCGCCGGTTCCTCGGCGGCGGGGGTGTCGGCGGTCCGGCCGGCACCGTTCTGCGCCGTCTCGGGAGAGCCGGTCTCCCTGCTCACCGGCATGGTGTCCGGTTCGGTGAGGTTCGGCACCCGGGCCACGCCCACCGCGACCGGGGCCGGTTCGTCGTCCTGGTTCGATGTCGACACGGCTTGGAAAGCCGGCGTCAGCCCGGCCGGCACGTCACCGTCGCGAAGGGGCCGAACCACCTTCGGCCGGTCGTCGTCCGCGTCGGCGGTGCCGAGAGCTTCCAGGTCGGGCCGGTCTGCTCCCCACTGGTCGGAGTCCCGGTCCGGGTGTGCCTCGTCGTCCTGCGGCCGGAACCAGCCACCCGCGAACGAAACGTCCGCCACCGAGGCGGCGTCGACCACGCCGGTCTCGTCGTTCTCGCGGACATCATCGGTGGAGACGGTGATCTGCGATTTCGGCATGTTGCTCATCGCGGCCGCGACGCGCCGGGGCTTGGCAGCCCGGCCGCCGGCCGCAGCACCAGCCCGGCCCGCCACCCGCTTGCCCGCCGCCTCAGCAATAGACCGAACCGGCACGCTTACCTTCGCCGAGCCCGCGCCGGCGTTGCTCTTCCCACGCCCAGCAGCCGCGGTACCGGCATTGCCCTTCCCGCGCCCACTAACCGCGGATCCGGCGTTGTTGCCACGCCCACCAACCGCGGCTCCAGCGTTGCTCTTGCCACGCCCACCAACCGCGGATCCGGCGCTATTGCCACGCCCGGCAACCGCGGATCCAGCGTTGCTCTTGCCACGCCCGGTGGTCTCGGAAACGGATCCGGCACGGGCCGTGATCGGCGCTGATCTGGAGTTCTGCCGGGAGCGACTGGCCGGAACCGCGACTGCCGAACCCGTCTTGGCCCGCCCCGTGCGCGGAGCAGGAGTGGCTGCTGCCGTCGACCGTCCGGACGCAACCGTCCGGGGAACGGCTCGGCTCGCGCCGGCCACAGACCGGGCTTTCGGGGCACTCGCTGCCGCAGTGGTTCGGCTGGACGCCTTGACCGCGGTTCCGGATGTCTTACGCGGCGCCGGAGCGGCCTTGCCTGATGCCCGGCTCGCCTGCGCCGGCGCAACGGCTCTCGTGGCGGGCGCCGCCTTGGCGGCCACGCCCTTCGTGACCGGGATCTTCCCGGCCGGCGCTGTTTTGGCGCTCGCTCGCTTCGCGGCGGCCGGGGTGGCGACCCCTTGCTTCTTCGCCGCTACGGCGTTCACCGCGCCCGGCTTCGCAGCCGCAGCCTTGCCGGCTGCCTTAGCGGTCACGGCCTTACCGGCGGCTGCATTGCTAGCCGCAGCCTTACCAGCAGTCGCTTTGGCAGCCGCAGCCTTACCAGCAGTCGCCTTGACAGCCGCAGCCTTACCAGCAGTCGCCTTGACAGCCGCAGCCTTACCAGCAGTCACCTTGACAGCCGCAGCCTTACCCGCGCCCTTGGCAGCCACGGCCCTGCCAGCCACCGACTCCGTCGCCGCAGTCTTACCAACGGCCTTGGCAGCCACGGCCTTGCCAGCCACCGACTTCGTCGCCGCGGTCTTACCGACGACCTTGGGGGCCACCGTCTTCGTCACTGCGCTCTTGCCAGCAGCAGCCACGGTCTTGCCGGTCAGCGCCTTGGTCGCCGCAGTCTTACCGGCCGCAGTCTTCGCACCGACCGCTTTGGCAGCCGCTGTCTTGGCATTCGCGCCGGCCGCACCCTTGAGGGTCGTGCTCTTGCCACCTGTTGGCTTGGCTGCCGGCTTCGCAGAAGCGCCGGCAACCGCACCAGCACGTCCCACCTTGGCGGTTCCGGCCCCGATCGCGCCGCTGGCCTTCTTCACCGCAGCAGACTTGCCGGCGATCGGTGCCTTCACCGTCACCGAGGCTGATCCACTTCGGTTCTTCACCGACGACGTCGCGGCCGCGACCTTCTTCGCTGCCGAGGGCTTGGCGACCGAAACGGACGCCTTGGCCGGCGCGGTCTTGCCAGACGCGGTCTTAGCAGGCGTGCTCTTAGCGGCCACGGCCTTGGCCGCCGCCGTCTTAGCAGGCGTGCTCTTTGCGGACACGGCCTTGGTCGCCGCAGTCTTGGCAGACGCGGCCTTAACTCCCGCGGCCTTGGCAGACTCAGCCTGAACCGGCGCGGCCTTGGCAGACACAGCCTTGACTCCCGCGGCCTTGGCAGACGCAGCCTTAGCCGGCGCGGTCTTGGCAGACGCGCCACCCGACGCCGGCACGCGCGGCTTCACCACAGCCCCGCCCTTGCTCCCCGGCCCACCGGCAGTGGTCCGTTTGCCAGCCGCCGCACCCTTCCCCGCCACAGCCCTCGACCCGGCTGCGGCCTTGCCCGCGACAGCCCGCTCAGGCGCCGCAGCCCCGCCAGCGCGCCGACCGGCCGCGGTGGCCGGCTTGGCAGCCGCCTTACCGGACCGGGCCGCCGGGATCGCCTGCGACGTCGCCTTGGCGGGCCGGGCAGCAGACTTCACGCCGGAAGCAGCAGCAGAGCGGGCCGGTTTGGACGCTGCCACGGCGCGCGTGCGGCCAGCCGTACCGGTGCTTGGTGGTTGGGGTTTGCTTTTTGATCCGGCGCCGGAGGCGGCGGGTCTGGTCGAGGCCTTCTTTGCAGCAGGCATCGAGGCAGCGGGCATCGAGGTGTTCCTCCTTGCGAATGACTGCGGGCACGTCCGCGCCTGGAGATGCGCGGTTCCGGCTGGAATCCCGGCACCGGGCGTTTAGCTGGCCTCCCCTGTCCAGCGGGCGTCCTCGGCATCCCACTCGGCATTGCGCTTCTCGACCGTTTCGAGTGCCCGCGTCGCTTCGTCAGCCGTGGCGTAGGGACCGAGCCGGTATTGGGCGGGGCACACGTCGTCCCCGCTTTCCACCCGGTGGTCGCGGAGGCACCAGAAGTAGCCTGCTCCGCCGAGCCCACTGTCGTTCATTCCATCACTGTGCCGCTAAAACCGGCCAAGCGCTACCGATTCGTGCCAAAAAGCCCAGATTTCAAATGTGTATCCCTCAGAAAACGACAAAACCGCCCCGGCCGAGACGGCCGGGACGGTTCGGAAACGCGAGAGATCAGCTCAGCTCGGCGGCGACCAGCTCCGCGATCTGTACGGCATTGAGCGCCGCCCCCTTGCGCAGGTTGTCGTTGGAGATGAAGAACGACAGCCCGTTCTCCGCCGTGGGGTCGACCCGGAACCGGCCCACATAGGACGGGTCCCGCCCGGCCGCCTGCAGCGGGGTGGGCACTTCGGACAGCTCCACACCGGGCGCGCCGGCCAGGATCTCACGGGCGCGCGACGGAGTGAGCGGCCGGGTGAACCGGGCGTTGACCTGCAGCGAGTGGCCGGTGAAGACCGGCACGCGCACGCAGGTGCCGGAGACCAGCAGATCCGGCAGCGCCAGGATCTTGCGGCTCTCGTTGCGGAGCTTCTGCTCCTCGTCGGTCTCGAAGCTGCCGTCGTCGACGAACGACCCGGCCTGCGGGATCACGTTGAACGCGATCGGCTTCGGGAACACCTTGGACTCGGGGAACTCCACGGCGGACCCGTCGTGGGTCAGCTCGGTCGCCCGGTCGGCGACCTTCTTGACCTGCTCGTCGAGCTCGGCCACGCCGGCCAGCCCGGCGCCGCCGACCGCCTGGTAGGTGGTGGCGATGAACGAGACCAGGCCGGCCTCGTCGTGCAGCGGGCGCAGCACCGGCATCGCGGCCATGGTCGTGCAGTTCGGGTTGGCGATGATGCCCTTGGGACGCTGCCGGGCCGCGTCGGGGTTGACCTCGGCGACGACCAGCGGCACCTCCGGGTCCATCCGGTAGGCCGAGGAGTTGTCGACGACGACGGCGCCGGCCTCGGCAACCCGGGGCGCGTACTCCTTCGAGCTGCCCTTGCCGGCGGAGAAGAGCACGATGTCGAGACCGCGGTAGTCAGCGGTCGCGGCGTCCTCGACGGTCACCTCGCCGGTGCCCCACGCGATGGTGCGGCCCGCGCTGCGCGCGGAAGCGAAGAGCCGGAGCTGGTCAACGGGAAACTGGCGCTCGGCCAGGATGCGGCGCATGACGCCACCGACCTGTCCCGTCGCACCCACAATGCCGATCCTCATGGGCACCAAAATACGGCCTGAACTGCGAACAAAGAAATCATGTTGTTCATCATGTGGGATAGGTGTCCCACATTTGAAGATCAGGGGTCTAGCTTCGAGGGCATGGCGACGTACACCCACGGGCACCACGAGTCGGTCTTGCGCTCACACCGCTGGCGCACCGCAGAGAATTCGGCGGCATACCTGCTGCCGCATCTTTCCTCCGGAATTTCCCTGCTGGACGTCGGATGCGGCCCCGGCACCATCACCGCTGACCTGGCGAGGCGTCTCACACCCGGCCGGGTCACCGCGCTGGAGCGCACAGAGGAGGCGCTCAGCCTGGCCCGCGACGCCATCGATCTGGCAAACGTGGACTTCGCCGTCGGTGACGTTCACTCGCTGGACTTCCCGGACGACAGCTTCGACGTGACGCACGCCCACCAGGTGCTGCAGCACGTGGCCGATCCGGTGGCCGCGCTGCGGGAGATGCGGCGGGTCACCCGGCCGGGCGGCGTGGTCGCCGCCCGCGACAGCGACTACGCGGGCTTCACCTGGTTCCCGCAGCTGCCCGAGCTGGACGAGTGGCTGGCGCTCTACCAGCGGGTGGCCCGCGGCAACGGCGGCGAGCCGGACGCCGGGCGGCGGATGCTGTCCTGGGCCCGCGCGGCCGGCTTCACCGAGGTCACCGCGACCGCGTCGGTCTGGTGCTTCGCCGACCCGGAGGACCGCGACTGGTGGGGCGGCCTCTGGGCGGACCGGATCCTGAAATCGGACATGGCCGACACCGCGCTGCGGACCGGCGCGGCCACCCGGGCCGACCTGGAACGCATCTCGGACGGCTGGCGGCGCTGGGCGGACGACCCGGACGGCTGGCTGATCATCCCGCACGGCGAGATCATCTGCCGCGCCTAGGCTCACCCCTTCGGGCGATAGGCCCAGTGCCACGGCTCGCGCGGCACGTTCTCCACGAAGCCGTACTTCTCGGCGTTCTGGCGCATCCAGCTCAGCGCCTTGTTGTTCAGGTCGAGGTCGGTGGCCATGCCCCAGCCGTGCGCACTGGTGCCCGGCTTGGCCGCCAGCCCGCCCTGGGAGTACAGGCCCTTGCGCCGGGCCAGGTCGACCTGCTCGGCGTAGGGCCGGTACGAGTCGGTGATGCCGATCGTGACACCCTCGCGCTTGGCGTCCTCGATCATCCGGTTCAGGTTCTCCGCGGCCGGCGCCCAGAGCTTGTGACTGGTGTTGCCGACCCGGCCCAGGGCGTTCTCCGGGATCCGGCCGTTGCCGAACCCGGCCAGGTCGACCGGAATGCCCTTGGCGTTGACCTCGTGCGAGTGCGAGTGGTTCTCCGCCGTCGACGCGACGGCGCTCTTCAGGTGCGCGGCGAAACTCGTGCCGCCGGCGCCGGACGTGGCGGTCCGCGCCGCCGTGGTGGTGGCCTGCTGAGTCTGCATCGCGATGATCCGGCTCTGGATGTCGGCGATGCGCGCGTTCACTCCCTCGATTCCCACGACTGTTCGTTCGGCGTGCGCCCGGAAATCTGAGGCTCGGCCGCGGAAAAACGTACCGTCGCCGCGAGATCGACCTCGGAGGTCCGGTCGCCCCGGTTCGGCAGGATGTTGGTGATCAGCACGATCAGGCAGCCGATCGCCGCGTACAGGCCGAGCACCAGCAGGTGGCGGCCGATCGGCGCGTCCGGGAAGTAGAGGTTGTCGCGCACCGCCTGCACGCCCGCGCCGGTGGGCAGGTTCTCCCCGAGGTGACGGCCGAAGGCCGGCAGGAACTCCGGCAGGATGCTGGCCCCGGAGATCACCGTGCCGACCGTGAAGTAGAACGCGCCGACCAGCGCGCCGGCCGGCCCGACCAGCGCCACGGCGCCGGCCGTCGACCCGGTCACCGCGAGCGAGATCAACGAGAAGATCAACAACATTTCGGTACGGTCAGCGCCCGCACCCACGCCGAACCAGCTCATCGACCAGAGCACCGCGGCCGCCGACCCGACCGCGTAGACGACCAGCGTGGCCAGGTGTCCGGCCCCGCGTTTCCAGGACCGCCGGGTGCGCGGGATCAACCGCCCCAGCCCCATCGAGGCGATCGTGCCGCCCAGCGACAGCGCCTGGGTCAGGAAGCCGAGCGAGACCCCGTTGACGTCGTCCGCCGGCAACGGCACCACGTCGGTCACCGCCGGCGCGGCGATCAGCGCCTGGGCCCGGGCGGCCGGGATCTGCTCGCCGAGCGCGGCCAGCTGCTGGGCCTTCTGCTGCTGCATGATCCCGGCGTAGGTGGTGCGCAGCAGCGACGCGGCGGAGGCGCCGGCCGCCCCGGCCACGTAGAGCATCGGCCGGTCACCGGTGAGATCCACCCCGCCGTAGACGTCCCGCTCCCGGATCGCCGTCAGCAGCCGGTCGGCCGAGGTGTAGTCGGTGACGGCGAACGCGCCGTCCTCCTCCAGCATCCCGGTGACGTGGGCGCGGTCCGCCTCGGCGGCGATCAGCCCGACCGGCAGGTCGTGCGGCGCGGCCCGGTGTCCCATGCCCAGGTAGTAGGCCGTGAGCAGAAGCTGGACGAGCACGCCCACCACACAGACCGCGAGGGCGAAGCGGCGGAACTGGCGTACCGAACTGATCTGGTTCTCCTCGGTCACGAGGTGAGCCTCGCCGACGCGGCGCCGCCGCGCGGGCGAATCAGGTCAGATCGGCCGGATCCGTGTTGGCGCCGCACAGCAGAACCGCCACCCGCTCCCCCGGCTCCGGCCGGTAGGCGCCGCAGATCAGGGCCGCCTGCGCCGCCGCGGTGCCGTGCTCGACCACGATCCGGTAGTCGTCCCAGAGCCGCCGGCGGGCCTCCACGATCGCCTCGTCCGGCACCAGCACCGAGGTGATCCCGGCGTCCGCGGCCAGCTCGTAGGCGATCCGCCCGGCCCGGCGCGCCCCCAGCGAGTCGGCGGCCACCCCGGAGACCGGCACGTCCACCGGCTCGCCGGCCGCCAGCGCCGCGTGCAGGGCACACGAGGTCACCGGTTCGACGGCGACGATCCGCGCGTGGTCACGCAGGGCGGCGATCACACCGGCGATCAGGCCGCCGCCGCCCACCGCCACCAGCACGGTGTCGAAGCCGTCCGGCAGCTGCTCCCGCAGCTCCAGGCCGAGCGTGCCGTTGCCCGCGACCATCGCCGGGTCGTCGTAGGCGTGACAGAACAGGGCGCCGGTCTCGTCGGCACGGACGGTCGCGGCCGCGTACGCCTCGGCGTACTCCTGACCGACCTGGACCACCCGCGCGCCCAGCTTGCTCAGCTTGGCCACCTTGACCGCCGGGGCGGTGACCGGAACGTAAACCTCGGCCGGCACGCCCAGCTCGCGCGCCGCATAGGCGGCCGCCAGGCCGGCGTTGCCGCCGGAGGCGGCCACGATGCCGGCCGCCGGCGGATCACCGGCGAGGATCTGGTTGAACATGCCGCGGGTCTTGAAAGACCCGGCATGCTGCGTGAACTCGAGCTTGAACCACCGGTCCGGCCCGGCCTGCACCACAGGGGTACGGCGGATCCGCCCCGCCACCCGGCGGGCGGCCTCGTGCACCTCGGAAATGTCGATCATCGGTTCCGAGCCTAGGCGACACTCCAGCTGACCCGGCTGGATGGGACGGGTAACCGCTCCCCCACGAGGCGAGCGATGTCGAGTAATCGGTTCGAGAAGCCCCACTCGTTGTCGAACCAGCCGCGGACCTTCACCCCGCCGTCCGCCGTGGTCTGGGTGCCGGACGGGTCGAACAGGCAGGACGCCGGGTTGTTCTTCACGTCGATCGACACGGTCGGGTCCGGGTCATAGGCCAGGATGCCGCGCAACGGCCCGGCCGCCGCCTCCGCCATCGCCCGGTTGACCTCCTCGACCGTCACCGGGCGGTCGGTCTGGCCGGAGAGCTCGGCCAGCGAACCGACCGGGGTCGGCACGCAGTAGTAGCTGTAGCGCATCTCGCCGATCTCCGGCAGCGCCACCCGCACCAGGTCCCCGACCACGTAGTTGTGCGGGATGATGCTCTCCCCGGAGGCCCGGCCCAGCCGCGGGTCGTCACGCGACGTGCCGATCACCGAGTCCTGCACCCGCTGCCAGCCCTGCGTCGCCAGCATCACCGAGGTGTTCACCGAGCTCAGGCCGAACCGGTCGAGCAGCACCTTCGCCATCACGGTGAGCGCGTTGACCCCGCACGAGGCCGGCGAGACCACGTCGTGCACCGCCGGGTTGTAGCTGTGATGGTTGGCCCCGAAGACGAGGAACGCGTCCGGGTCGTCGGCCGACGCGCTGATCACCACCTTGCGGGCGCCACCGTGCGTGATGTGGGTCCGCGCCGCGCTGCCCGCCCGGAACAGGCCGGTGGCCTCGATGACGACGTCAACACCCTCGTCGGCCCACGGGATCCGCTCCGGGCGCTCGTGGTGGAAGGCCCGGATCGCGTGATCGTTCACTACCAGATAGTCGCCGCGGGCGGTCACGGTGCCCGGGAACGCGCCCCGGACGCTGTCGCGCCGCAACCCGTAGGCCAGCTTCTCGGTGGGGGCGATGTCGTTCACCGCAGCGATCTCCACACCCGGGCTGGGCATGGTGGCGACCACCCGGGTCAAACTTCGGCCGATCCGCCCGAGTCCGTTGATCCCGATCGCGATGGTCATCGAGCGCTCCTCGGCTCCGGCTGCTTTGTCAGCATGTTCCCGTGACCAGGTGCCCTGTTTCCATTAGGGTCCACCCCCCGTCACCACATCGACACTATGAGTTGTGCAAGTTGCACGTCAACGGACGACATTCTCACACCACTCCAGCGACGGACATCGAATCCCAAGGGGCACAGTGGAGCGTCATCCGGCATGCTTTCAACGTGCCCATATTCGTCTCCCACGCAGCTCCGGATGAGCCCTGGGCACAGTGGATCGCCCACGAGCTGCGGGCCGCCGGCCACGTCGTACGCCTCGAAACCGCCGGTTCCGACTTCGCGCAGCGGATAACGACCGCGCTTTCCGGCCCCGATTCGGTCCTCGTTCTGATCTCCGCCGTGCATCGTGGCACCGACCTCGACTGGGCCGCCGTCGCCGCCCGGTCCTCGCACCGCGTCACCGTCGTCCGCCTCGACGCCGCCGAACCGCCCGGGCCGCTGCGCGCCCTGCCCTGCCGCAGCCTGCACGGGCTCGACGAGGAGGACGCCGTGGACACCCTGCTGGAGCTGGTCGGCGGCCCTATCCGATGAACGCCCGGCAGAACAGCAGCAGGCCGATCGCCGTGCCGAACGACACGATCAGGTATTTGAGGACCTTCGCCGGGAGGCGGCGGGCCAGCCGGGCACCCAGGTAACCGCCGACCACGGTGGCCGGCGCGACCAGCGCGACCGCGGCCCAGTCGACCTCCGCGAAGATCGCGAAGGTCAGCAGCGTGACCGAGCCGACCATCACCGACAGCACGTTCTTCAGCGCGTTGACCCGGTTCAACGGCTCGTCGATGATCAGCGCGAGCGCCGCCACGTACATCACGCCGAGCGCCGCCCCGAAATAGCCGCCGTAGACCGAGCCCGCGAACACCACCGACTGCAGCGTCACCGCCGCCCGGCGCGGCGACATCGCCCGCGGATGCCCCACCAGCGCGCGCAGCCGCTCCTGGAAGGCCAGCGTCGCCGTCGCGCCCAGCACCAGGAACGGAACCACCACCTCGAACGCGCGAGGCGGCGTCAGCAGCAGCAACGCGCACCCCGCCGCCGTGCCCACGGCCGCCGCCGGCAGGATCACCCGCACCCGCCGCCCCTGCCCGGCCAGATCGGCCCGGCTGCCCACCACGCTGGAGACGTAACCCGGGAACACCGACACCGAGTTCGTCACGTTCGCCTCGACCGACGGCAGCCCCACCGCGATCAGGCTCGGGAACGTGATCAGGGACCCGCCGCCGGCAATCGCGTTGACCGCTCCGGCGGCGACACCGGCCGCGACCAGCAGCAGCACAGAGGTGAGATCCATGGTGCCAGTGAATCTACGGCCTCCCGGTGCCGCCCGCGCTGCGATCTTGATCGAGCCAGGACGTAGGATTGCAGCGCGACGGACGAGTCGGCTGGGCGGCCGCGTCGGTGCCCTGCGAGGCATCGCCGAGGAACGTCCGGACTCCGCAGAGCAGGGTGGTTGTTAACGGCAACCCGGGGCGACCCGCGGGACAGTGCCACAGAAAACAGACCGCCGGCACGCACCACGGTGCGGCGCCGGTAAGGGTGAAACGGTGAGGTAAGAGCTCACCAGCACCCCGGGTGACCGGGGTGGCTCGGTAAACCCCACCCGGAGCAAGGCCAAGCAAGGCCACTCGCCGCAGGGCGGTGGCCGGCGCAGGCGTTCGAGGGCTGCTCGCCCGAGCCTGCGGGTAGGCCGCACGAGCCTGCCGGCAACGGCAGGCCGAGATGGATGGCCGCCACCGGCGACCAGAGGTCGCCGGAACAGAATCCGGCGTACAGGCCGACTCGTCCGTCGCCCACCAGGTCACGACCCCGAGGGCGGCGTTGACCACGTCGCGTCGTCGAACTCCGCGGGCTTGGCGAACGTGGCGTCATCGAACCGGGCTTCCGCGGAGAACGTCACCTCGTAGAACCAGGCGGTGTCGGAGAACGTCGCCTCGTCGAAGCGGGCATCGCCGGCGAACATCGCCTTTCGGAACCTCGCTCTCCCGGAGAACGTCGCCTCCCTGAACCAGGCCACCGCGAGGAATCTCGCCGCTCGGAATGTCGCTTCCCCAGAGAAGGCCGCCTTGTCGAATGCCGCGGCCCTGGAGAACGTCGCTTTCTCGAACGTCGCGTCACCCGAGAACGTCGTCCTCCCGAACCCGGCTATCTCGGAGAACGTGTCGTGAGCAAACCCGGCGTCTCCGGAGAACTCCGCTCCCGCGAACCGCGCACCTTGGGAGAACGTCACGGCGGTGAACCACGCATCCCGGGCGAACCTCGTCGCCCGGAAGCTCGCTTCGCCGAGGAACGTCGCCTCGTCGGACCACGCAACCCCGGAGAACGTCGCGTCGTCGAACACCGCCGGTCCGGAGAACGTGGCTCTCTCCAGCCACGTGTCCCCGTGGAACACCGCCTTGTCGGCCCGCACGTTTCGGACCCGGCATCGCGCAAAGTCAAGGTCGACCAGATAAGCACCGGTCAGATCAAGGTCGACATCGGGCCAGAACGCGGAGCCCGGCCGCAGATGGCTGGTGAGGATGCGCTGGGCGGTGAGCCGCACCTGGAGCTCCTGGTGCGAGTGCGCAAGAAGCGGCGCTTCCGCCTCGGCTGGTGGCGTGTAAGGCATCCGCAGGTATGCGCACAACACGTTGACGATCGTCTGCCGCTGCTCGGGGCTGTTCTGCGCCAGCCGCTCCAGTGCGTACAGCCCGCCCAGGCGGACCGCGGCATCAGCGTGGCCCAGCTGTTCGACGGCCTTGGTGTACAGCTCGGTCACCCGGCGCTCGGCCGCGTCCGCTTCGGCGTGTTCCTGCTTGCGCAGCTCGAGTTCCCGCGAACGCTCGGTGTTCTGCTCCGCGTGGTCCTGTTTCCGCAGTTCCAGGTGGTGAGCGTGCTCGGAGAGCCGCTGCCGGCGCATGGCGAGCAACAGTGCGGCGGCGGCGCCGGCCGCGGCGACGAACCCGAGGCCGTACTTGAGCGCTTCGATCTGCAGCTTGGCCCGGTCGGCGCCGGCGGTGTCGCCGGCGATCAGCCACATGCCGACTAGGTGTGATGTCCGGGGACGTTGGTCGAGCAAGTGTGACCACTCGATCTGACGATCGGCAACGGATCTTGTGAACAGATGAAGGCCTCCAACGGTGCA
>NZ_JBEZZB010000080.1:0-46623 GCF_040638955.1 Actinoplanes sp. NPDC024001 | reverse complement strand
GGTCCCGGCTTGGCGGGCGTGCTCTTCGCCGGCTCGTGCGCCGTGGCCGGCCCGGCCGCCTGGTCGCGGTTGGGCTTCGCCGGCGCGGGACCCGACTTGGTCTGGCCGCCGGGCCCGGGACGGGCGTCGCTGCGGTTGCGGCCCGGTGGTGCCGGTTTCGCCTCGGTGCGGCCCTGGGCCGCACCCGCGCGTTCCCGGTGCTGCGGCGCCGGGCCGGGCTTCGGTGTGCCGGTGTTGCTCTTCGGCGAGGCGCTCACGAGTGCCTCCCGTGGCGGGCCGCGGTCATCAGGGCGTCCACGTCACGGCGGCCGCTGGCCATCGCGGCCTCCGGCGCCGGCGGGACCGCCTGCTGCACCTCCTTCTTGCCGATCACGGCGGCGATGCCGGCGGCGGCGAACAGCAGCGCCGTCACGATGAGCGCGGCCGCCCACACCGGCATGACCAGCGCGAGAGCGGCGCCGATGGTCACGAACAGGGCGCCCAGCCCGTACATGGCGATCACGCCTGCCCCGCCGAGCAGCCCTGCGCCCTTGCCGGCCTTCTTGCCCTTCTCCGTCATCTCGATCCGGGCCAGGGCCAGTTCGTCGCGAACGAGCGTGCTCACCTGTTCGCTGAGCCGGGTCACCAGCTGCGCGGTGGAGTCCTGGTCGGTTCGTGCGTCTGTGTGGGTCATCGTCCCTCCGTCCTGCACGGTTGTCCGCAGACGAGGTACCCCTGCTAAACCTGACTAATCGCGCGAATGCCCCGCGCTTGGGGGCGCGGTCGTTCAGGCGGTCACGATCGCCCGCAGGGCGGCGTGGGTCTGCTCGTCGGCGGCGACCAGCAGCCCGCCGGCCCCGGTGTGCAGCGGCTGGCCCTCGATCCCGGTCACCACGCAGCCGGCCGCCCGGCACACCGCGATCCCGCTCGAGAAGTGCACGCTGTCCCGCAGATCGCCGTACGTGACGTAGGCGGCCCGCCGCCCGTCCGCCACCCAGAGCAGGGCGAGCGTCGTGGAGAGCACCCGCGGCCGGAAGCGCTCGGTGAAGGCCGGCGAGGCCAGCAGCAGCGCCGGATGGCGGGGGAACGGCGGGTCCAGGTTCACGTCGACCAGCGCCGACGCGGCCGACGGCAGTGCCGGGAGGTCCACGCCGTCGCGCCGCACCCGGGCGGCGACGCCGTCGGTCCAGTAGATCTCGCCGGCGAACGGGTCCGCCGACGCGGCAACCGTGACGTCGTCACCGTCTTTCAGGGCGACGTTGACGGCGACCAGCGGGGTGCGCACGGCGAAGTTCAGGGTGCCGCAGAGCGGATCCACCAGCCAGCGCCGCGCGGAACCGGCGGCGCCCTGCGCACCGCTCTCCTCGCCGGTGACCGCATCCTGCGGCCGGTGCTCGCGCAACACCGCGAGGACCGCCTGCTCCGCGGCCAGGTCCGCCTCGGTGGCGAAGTCGCCGCCACCCTTGTCGAATCGGGCCAGCTCTGATCCGTACCTCTGCTGAACGGCCGCGGCGCCTGCCGCCGCGGCTTTGATCGCAACCTGGTGATCTTGCATGTCCGGCACGCTAGCGGCCGCGGTCGAGCCGCGCGGCTCACGCCCGACCCGCAGGCAAAAAGAGCGCTCACCGGGCCGGTGTGACCAGGCCGCTCTCGTAGGCGGCGATCACCAGCTGAGCCCGATCCCGAGCCTGCAACTTGGCGAGCAGGCGGCCGATGTGCGTCTTCACCGTGGCCAGGCTCAGGTGCAGGTGCTCGGCGATCTCCGTGTTGGACAGGCCACCGGCGACCAGCGTCAGCACCTCCCGCTCCCGCTCGGTGACGTGCTCCAACCCGGTCGCCGGCCGCTCGCCCGGCTCGGGCAGCGCGGCGAAATGCGTGATCAGCCGGCGGGTGATGCCCGGCGCGAGCAGGGCCTCGCCGCCGGCCACCACCCGCACGGCCGTGACCAGGTCGGCCGGGACCACGTCCTTGAGCAGGAAACCGCTGGCGCCCGCCCGCAGGGCGGCGAACACATATTCGTCGTAGTCGAAGGTGGTCAGGATCAGCACCCGGGCCGGCGACGCCCGGTCGGAACCGCAGATCCGGCGGGTCGCCTCGATGCCGTCCATGCCGGGCATGCGGATGTCCATCAGCACCACGTCCGGCTGCTCCCGCCCGGTCAGGGCGACCGCCTCGGCGCCGTCGCCCGCCTCGCCGACCACCTGCAGACCCGGGGTGGTCTCGATGAGCAGCCGGAAGCTGGCCCGCAGCAGCGCCTGGTCGTCGGCGATCAGCACCCGGATCATGACACCGGACCGTACGGCAGGACGGCGACCACCGCGAAGCCCCCACCGGAGCGCGGCCCCGCGCTGAACGTGCCACCGTGCGCCGCCACCCGCTCGCGCATCCCGGCCAGCCCCGTCCCGTCGGCGGACGGCGGCGGCCGCCGGGTGCCGTCGTCGGTGACCTCGATGCGCAGCCGGTCGCCGCTGCTCTCCACCTCCACCCGGCACGCGGCCGGCGCGGCGTGCCGCACCACGTTGGTCAACGATTCCTGCACGATCCGGTACGCCGCCAGCGCCACCGGCTCCGGCAGGTCGGTGCCGCCGCGCACGTCGAGGCGCACGCGCACCCCGGCGGACTCGGCCCGGTCGGCGAGCCCGCTCAGGTCGCTCAACGTCGGCGGCACCCCGTAGTCGGGCTCGGTGCGCAGCGCGCCGACCGTGCGGCGCAGCTCGGCCAGGGCGCTGCGGCTCTCCGACTCGATCACCTCGAGGGCCGCGGTCGCCTCCTCCGGCCGCTGCCGGGCGACGTGGTTGGCGACCGCCGCCTTCACCGCGATCAGGCTGAGGCTGTGCCCGACCGCGTCGTGCATCTCCCGGGCGATCCGCAGCCGCTCCTCGGCCACCGCCCGCGCCGTGCTCTGCGCCGCGGTCTGCTCGGCGTGCCGGCGCCGCTCCCGCAGCGTCCAGCCGATCGCCCAGCTCGCCCCGCACACCAGCGCGCCGAACGCCACCCCGGCCGGGCCGGGCGCGTCGGCCGTGCCACCGCCGAACGACAGGCCGATCACCAGCGGCACCGACGCCACCAGCGCGAACGCCGCGCCACGGCGGCCGGGAACCTGCCGGCCGACGGTGTGGAGCGCGACGCCGACGGAGAGCATCAGGGCGGGCGACGCGAAGTCCGGAACGATCCCGGCGAGCAGCACGGCGCCCGCGGCGGCCCCGACGACCAGCGCGGTCGCCCCCGGCCAGCGGCGCCGGACCACCAGCGGCACGCCGAGCGCCAGGGCGACCAGCACCGCCCGGCGGCCCGGGCCGCCGGTGTCGACGGCCGCGAACCAGGACAGCAGACCGGCGGACGCGGCCACGATCAGATCGATCGCCCGCCGCGGCGCCGGGCCGAGACGCTGGACCAGCAGCGAGGGTACGGGCACCGGCCGAGCGTATCGACGAACACTCCCGTGCACCTCCACCCACGGGCCGTCAGACCAGGGGCTGACGCGCCGCGTACCGAACCCGCCCGGAGCGCGACGACATCGCGGCGGCGTTTCGCGAATCTCGACGCATGACAGTCGTGCTGGACGAGATCGCGAAAACCTACGACGGGGGGCGCCGGGCCGGTGGCCGCCCTGAACGGCGTGAGCACCCGGTTCGCCGAGGGCACCTTCACCGCGGTGATGGGCCCCTCCGGCTCCGGGAAGTCGACGCTGCTGCACTGCGCCGCCGGGCTGGAACCGGTCACCACCGGCAGCGTGACCATCGCCGGCACCCGGCTCGGCGACCTGGACGAGACCGCCCTGACCCGCCTGCGCCGCGACCGCGTCGGCTTCGTCTTCCAGGACTTCAACCTGGTGTCGTCGCTGACCGCCGCGCAGAACGTGGCCCTGCCGGCCCGGCTCGCGGGACGCCGCGCCGACCAGGAGCGGGTGGTGGCCGCGCTGACCGAGGTCGGCCTGGCGGACCGGGCCGGCCACCGCCCCCGCGAGCTCTCCGGCGGCCAGCAGCAGCGGGTGGCGATCGCCCGCGCCCTGTTCAGCCGGCCGGACGTGCTCTTCGCCGACGAGCCGACCGGGGCACTGGACCGCGGCACATCCCACCAGATCCTCACCCTGCTGCGCGCCCTGGTCGACCGGCACGGCCGCACCGTGGTGATGGTGACCCACGACCCGGTGGCCGCCGCCGTCGCCGACCGGGTGGTGCTGCTGGTCGACGGGCGGATCACCGACGAGCTGACCGGGGTGGACGCGGCCGGCGTCGCCGACCGGATGACCTCGCTGGAGCGCGCATGCTGAGCCGCGACCGGATCGGCCAGTTCGTCGCGGTGCTGCTCGGCACGGTGCTGGTCACGACGTTCCTGCTGCTGTTGACGTCGGGCCGGCCGCGGGTGCCGGACCGGTTCGAGGGTTTCGCCGCGGTGGTGGCCGCGCCGGCGGCGGAGAACCGGCCGGACGAGTTCGCCGAACCGGTGCCGTGGTCCGCCGAGGCGGTGCGGACGCTGACCGCGCGGATCCGCGCGGTCCCCGGAGTCAGCGGTGTGGCGGTCGACCGGGAGTTCTATGCCCAGCCGGTCCGCGACGGCCGGCCGGTGGCCGGCAGCATCCGTGGGTACGCCTGGCACGGGACGAACCCGCCCGGCCCGGGGGAGGTGGTGACCGCCCGTGAACTCGGCTTCCCGGCCGGCGCGTCGATCACCGTGCTGACCGGCGCGGGGCCGGTGCAGTGGCGGGTCACCGGGCACACCGATCTGCCGGGTCTGCACGTGTCCGAGCGGGTGGCGGCGGGGCTGGCGCCCGGCGTACGCGCTCTCGGGATCTCCGGCGACCCGGAGCCGGCCGCGCTGGCCGCGGCCGTCGGCACCGCCGGGACCGTGCTGACCGGCGACGAACGCGGCCGGGCCGAGCCGCGCGCCGACGCCCGGGTCCGCTGGATCGGCATGCAGGTGCTCAGCGCCACCGCGGCGGTCGCCGGGTTCGCGTGCGTGTTCCTGGTCGCCTCGGCCTCGGCCCACCAGGTCAACCAGCGGCGGCGGGAGATCGGCATGCTGCGCGCGATCGGGGCGACCCCGCGTCAGGTGCGGTCCATGCTGCACCGGTCGGCGCTGCTGCTCGGGGTGCAGGCGGCGGTTGCCGGCGTACTCCTCGGGTCGCTGTCGGCGCTGCTGCTCGCGCCCCGGCTGGTGCGCGCCGGTCTGGAACCGGCCGGGTATGCCGTGCGCTGGCAGCCGTGGGTGCTCGCCGCCGCCTTCGCCGCGGGCCCGCTGGTGGCGCTCGCCGGCACCGCCGTGGCGGCCCGCCGGGTGTCCCGGATCGGCGCCCTGGAAGCGCTGCGCGTCGCCGAGATGGAACAAACCGCGATGAGCCGCGCCCGCTGGGCCGCGGGCCTGCTCGCCGCCGCCCTCGCGGTCGCCGCCGGCGTGGCCGCCGCGGCCTCCACCGACCTGTCCGACCTGGGTACGTATGCGCTGTTCGGTGCGATGGCACTGATCGCCGCCGCCGCCCTGCTCGCGCCCGCCGTGGTGCCCGCCCTGGTCCGGATCTTCCTGGCCCCGTTCTCCGGGATCATCGCCACGCTGGCCCGGGAGAGCGCGCGCACCGCGGTGCGCCGCACCGCCGCCACCGCCGCGCCGGTGCTGTTCACCGTGGCGTTCGCGGTGTTCGTGACCGGCACGGTGCAGACCTCGGCCGCCGCCTACGACGCCCGCCGCAGCGCCGCCGTGCCGGCCGAGACGGTCCTGGTGCCGGACGGAACGCCCGGCCTGCACGACGCCGTCGCCGGGCGGGCGCCGCTGGACACCACCGTCTACGTAGCGGGCAGCGCCGTCATGGCGATCGGCGCCGATGAGGTGCCGGCCGGCACCGCGCTGGCGTCCGAGCAGGCCGCCGCCCGCTATGGCCCGGCGGTCACCGTGACGTTCGCGGACGGCACGACCAGCAGCCTGCGCGTCACCGGCATCGCGCCGCCCGGCCCGTTCGCAGCCGACCTGGTGCTCTCCCGCGACACCGTGCGCGGCCATGATCCCTCCGCCCTGGCACCCGCGGCCTACCCAGCGCCGCCCGCCCCCGCCGGTACCTCCCCGGCGCCGTCCAGCCCTGTCGGTGCCCATCTGACGCCGTCCAGTCCCGCCGGTGCCTACCTGACGCCGCCCGGCCCGGCCGGTGCGTATCCGGCGCAGCCTGGCCCGGCTGGTCTTGGCGCGCGCCATGCCACGCCTGCGGACATGGCCCGGCAGGCCGACGCCGACGACGACCGGCTCATCGCGACGTTCACGATGCTGCTGTTGGCCGTCTCGGCCGGGGCAGGTGGGTTGGCGGTGGCGAACACGCTGCTGATGACCACCCGGTATCGCCGCCCCGACTACCGGGTGCTGCGCCGGGCCGGCGCGACCCGGCGGCAGGTGCTGCAGGCGGTTTCCCTGGAGACCACCCTCGCCGTGGCGATCGGATCGCTGCTCGGCGGGGGCGCGGGGCTGCTCGCGATCGCCGGCTCCGCCCGCTCGCTGGCCGCCCAGGTCGGCCAGGCGGTGCCGGTGCTGATCTCCTGGCCGGTCGCCGCCGCGACCGTGCTCGCCTGCCTGGCTCTCGCGCTCGGCGCGGCCCTGCCACCAGCCGCGAAGTAGGTCCGCCGCGCTCAGACCTCGAGTCCGGCCGGGTCCGCGGCAGCGAGCGGGTTGCAAGCCGTCGATCGAGGGCGGCACGACAAACCTTCTGCAGACTCGCGGGCCGGTTGATCACGGTTACCGAGAGGCCGAAAGTCGCAAGTCCGGGCTGCTTGCGCGGCCCGTCCTCACCGGCTCGCGGAGTGCTCGCGCTGACCACAGTGGCTGGTTGCGCAGTCCGGTGTGGCGGCCCGCAGCCTGCGATCAGTGGCTGGCGGCCCCGGCTTGCGATGAGCGACCCGCGGCCTGCAATGAGCGGCTGGCGGTTGCGGCCTGCGATAAGCGGCTTGCGGCCTGCGACCCGTGACCGGTGGCTCGTGGTGCGCGTTACGCGACGGGCGGGCGGGTATAACGGTGCCCATGCCCGATGCGACCGTGTTGCTAGCCGGAAGGTACCGGCTGGGCACGCTGCTGGGCCGCGGCGGCATGGGTGAGGTGCGGCTGGCCCGCGATGAAGTGCTGGAACGTGACGTCGCGGTCAAGGAGATCGACCAGCCGATCGCCGAGGACACCGGCGCCGCTGTGCGGCGCACGCTGCGGGAGGCGCGGGCTGCGGCGCGGCTCAGCCATCCCGGCGTGGTGCAGGTGTACGACGTGCTGCAACTCGAGGGCCGCACCTGGATCGTCATGGAGTACGTGCAGTCCCGCTCGCTGCGGCAGGTGATCGATGAGGACGGGCCGCTGGACGAGTACCGGGCGGCGCGGCTCGGCCTCGACCTGCTCGCTGCGCTGCGGGCCGCCCACCGGGTCGGTGTGCAGCACCGGGACGTGAAACCGGCCAACGTGCTGCTCGCCGACGACGGGCGGGTGCTGCTCAGCGACTTCGGTATCGCCGCGGTCGACGACGACGCGGTGATCAGCCGAGCCGACGTGGTGGTCGGGTCGCCGCAGTTCATGGCCCCGGAGCGGGCGCGGACCGGCGGCGGTGGGCCGGAGGCCGACCTGTGGTCGCTGGGCGCCACTCTCTACGCGGCGGTGGAGGGGCGGCCGCCGTTCCAGCGGGCGTCGACCATGGCGACGCTGGCGGCGCTCGCCACCGAGGAGCCGGACCCGCCGCGCAACGCCGACGAGCTCCGGCCGCTGCTCGACGGGCTGCTGCGCAAGGACCCGGCGGCCAGGCTCACCGCCGAGGACGCCGAGAGCATGCTGCGCGGCATCATCGCGGCCCTGGACACCCCGCAGATTCCGCAGCAGCGGTCGGCGCCCGAGACAGTCCCGGACGCTCCGCGGCAGCGGTCGGAGTCCGCGGCAGCAGTGGACGCGCCACGGGATCCGTGGCAGCGATCGGAGCCCGAAACAGTCCCGGACGCACCGCGGCAGCGGTCGGAGTCCGAAGCAGCAATGGACGGCTCACGGGATCCGCGGGAGCGGTCGGAGCCCGAGACAGCCCTGGACGACCGACGGGATCCGCGGCAGCGGCCGGAGCCCGGAGCGGCCCCGGTCACCCCGCGGGTTCCGCGGCAGCGATCGGCGCCGGTCGCCGTACCGTCGAAGGCCGGCAACGAGCCGGCGCCGGACGAGCCGAGCCGGACCAGGCGGGGGGTGATCGCCGGGGTGGGCGCGCTGGCGGCGTCGATCGCCGCGGCGGCCGCGCTGCTGGTGGTGGCGCCGTGGCGCGACGAACCCGAGGCGCAGCGTGACCGGCCCGCGGCCACCGGGTCGGCCGGCCCGCAGAACGCGGTGCGCCCGGAGGGGACGCCGACCACCGGGACGCAGCAGCCCCCGAACGCGGGGGCGGCGGCGACGACCACGCCGCCGGCGTCGTCCGCGGCGGTCTCGTCAGCTCCGGCGGCGGCGCCGAGCGGGGGAGCGGCCGGCGGCCGGCCGCCACTGCCGGCCGGGTGGCGCGACTACCGGGACGCGACCGGCTTCCAGGTGTACGTGCCGACCGGCTGGACCCGCTCGAAGGAGGGTTCGATCGTCTACTTCCGCGGCGACGGCCGGGTCCTCGGGATCGATCAGACCGACGACCCGAAGCCGGATCCGGTGGCGGACTGGCGCGGCCAGGCGGACTACCGCCGGTCGCGGGGTGACTTCCCGAACTACCGGGAGATCAAGATCGAGTCGGTGCGGTACTTCCGCACGGCGGCCGACTGGGAGTTCACCTTCACCCGTGGCGGGGTGCGGCAGCACGTCAACAACCGGGGTGTGGTGGTCTCCGACAACAAGGCCTACGGCTTCTACTGGCAGACCCGTGACGCGGAGTGGTCCGCCGCCCGCGACGACCTCCAGCTGGTCTTCGACAGCTTCCGCCCGGCGGCGTGATTCAGAGCCCGAGGAGAGCCCGGGCGTTGATCGAGATCGGGAACGGTTCGTCCAGGATCAGCGTCTGGCCGTCCTCGGCCACCGCATGAGCCGCATATTTGCCGGCCTCCAGGTGGAAGAGCCGAAGGGTGAGCGACTCGTAGTCAGTCATGTCCGGTTCGACCAGCAGATACCACTCGATCTTCGCCTCGGCGAACAGGTGCTTCTGGAGAACGCGGTCCGTAGTGGCGTTGCTGGGGGATGTGATCTCGACGGCGAGGAAGCACGTCGGCCGCGTCTGTCACGGTGACGACGCGGGGCCCTCGGGCGATGATGAGATCCGGCTGCACGATCGTTCCGGCTCTGACCCGGACGCGCATCTCCTGTCTGACTCGAAGGAAGAAGGGACGTGCGGCTGGGCGCAGCAGCATCAGAAGTTCAGCGCTGATGTCCTGGTGTGGTCCATTGGGTCGCGGTCAACGTGGAATTCCGGGCATTGCCGCACGCGCGGCCCGTGCCAGCTGCGCAGACACCTCCGCGTGGTCCTCGGCTACCAGGCCCACCGTCACCCTCAGGTGTGGCGTCGCGGCCGGGCCCACCGTGAAGGCCGTGCCGGCTGCCGCGCCGATGCCCGCGCTGGCCAGGCTCAGTAACGCCGCCTGTTCGTCGGCCACCGGCAGCCAGAGGTTGAGACCCTCGCCGGGCGGCAGGGGGATGCCCGCCGACGCCAGCCCGGACGTGATCAGATGACGCCGGCGGGCGTACTCGTCGCGGGCCGCGCGCACCGCCTTGATCGATGCCGGGTCGGTGAGCAGGCTGAGCAGCAGGTGCTGCAGCAGCCGGCTGGTCCAGCCCTGGCCGAGCAGCCGCCGCTCCAGGATCGGGTCGAGGACGGTGGCCGGCCCGCTGACCGCGGCCAGCCGCAGGTCCGGCCCGTGCGACTTGGAGAAGCTGCGCACGTGCACCACCTGCCGGGGCAGATGCGTGCCCAGGGAACAGAGCGGCCCCGATGCGAGATCACCCGCGGAGTCGTCCTCCACGACGTACGCCGAGGGGTGTTGCGCGAGCACCGCGGCGAGTGAGCCGGCGCGCGAGGCCGACCACGACGCGCCGGTGGGGTTGTGGGCGCGCGGCTGCAGGAAGACGGCCGCCGGCTGCCGTGCGAGCGCGGCGGCCAGCGCGCCGGGGAGCATGCCGAGCGCGTCGGTCTCCACTCCGATGACCTGGACGCCGAGCACTTCCAGCAGGTCCAGCAGGGGCGGGAAGCACGGGTTCTCCACGACCGCCCGGTCGCCGAGGCGCAGCAGCGCCGACGCCACCTGGTCGATCGCGTCCATCGCACCGTCGAAGATCGCCAGCCGCTCCGCGGGACAGGGCCACTGCTCGCGCAGGAGCGCTCCCAACTCGGGCAGGACCGGCTCGTCGAGGTAGCTGCTCGGGGCGGGGGAGAGGCCGTGCAACGCGGGGATGGGCGGCAGCAGTCTCGGGTCCGGGACGCCGGTGGACAGGTCGAGCCCGTATCCGGACGTCTGCCGCAGGGCCGCCCGGTAGCGGCCCGGCCCGCCCAGGCCCGGGGTGGCGACGACGGTGCCGCGCCGGCCGTCCGTACGGATGGTCCCGGCCCGCCGCAGCAACTGCCAGGCTGCGTTGACCGTGCTGGGCGAGAGGTGCAGTTCGGCCGCGACCGCGCGGACCGGTGGCAGCTTGCTGCCGCCGGGGAGGGCGCCGTCGCCGACCGCCCGGCTGACCGCCTCGGCGAGCCCGCGCGCGCTGGGGTCGGCGAGCCGTTCCCTGAGCACCTCGAACATTTTTGTGACAGTACAAGTAGAGCATTGTTCGGTCCATGGTCGTCACATAATCTCCGCTCATGAATCACATCGCGCACTGGATCGGCGGCGCGGAGCGCGCCGGCGAGTCCGGCCGGGTCGGCCCGGTCTTCAACCCCGCCACCGGTTCCCAGATCGCTTCGGTCGATCTGGCCTCGGCCGACGAGGTCGCGGCCGCGGTGGCCGTCGCCAAGGAAGCGGCGAAGCACTGGCGCGAGGCGTCGCTGTCGAAGCGGTCCGCCGTCCTCTTCAAGTTCCGCGAGCTGCTCGCCGCCAACGCCGGCGAGCTGGCGAAGATCGTCACCACCGAGCACGGCAAGGTGCTCGCCGACGCGGCCGGCGAGGTCGCCCGGGGCCTGGAGAACGTCGAGTTCGCCACCGGCATCCCGCACCTGATGAAGGGTTCCTTCTCCGAGCAGGCCGCCACCGGCGTCGACGTCTACTCGATCCGCCAGCCGCTCGGCGTGGTCGCCGGCATCACCCCGTTCAACTTCCCGGCGATGGTGCCGCTCTGGATGTGCGCCACCGCGATCGCCGCGGGCAACGCGTTCGTGCTCAAGCCCAGCGAGAAGGACCCGTCCGCCTCGCTCTTCCTGGCGCGGCTGTGGAAGGAGGCGGGCCTGCCGGACGGCGTCTTCACCGTCGTCCATGGTGACAAGGAGGCGGTCGACGCGCTCCTCACCCACCCGGACATCGCGGCGGTCAGCTTCGTCGGCTCCACCCCGATCGCCAAGTACATCTACGAGACCGGCACGGCGCACGGCAAGCGCGTGCAGGCGCTCGGCGGCGCGAAGAACCACATGATCGTCCTTCCGGACGCCGAGCTCGACGCGGCCGCCGACGCGGCGATCAGCGCGGGGTACGGCGCGGCCGGCGAGCGCTGCATGGCGATCTCCGTGGTGGTGGCCGTCGGTGACATCGCCGACCCGCTGGTCGAGGCGATCGCGGCGCGGCTCCCGAAGATCAAGATCGGTGACGGCGCCGACCCGGACTCCGAGATGGGACCGCTGATCAGCGCCCAGCACCGGGACAAGGTCGCCGGTTACATCGAGGCCGGCGCGTCCGAAGGCGCCAAGATCATCGCGGATGGCCGTGATATCTCCGAGAAGCCGGGCTTCTTCCTCGGCGCCACCCTGCTCGACAACGTGACCCCGTCGATGACGGTGTACACCGACGAGATCTTCGGCCCGGTGCTGAGCATCGTCCGTGTCGGCACCTACGCCGAGGCCGTCGAGCTGGTCAACAACAACGAGTACGGCAACGGCACCGCCATCTTCACCCGCGACGGCGGCGCCGCCCGCCAGTTCCAGTTCGACGTGAACGCCGGCATGGTCGGGGTGAACGTGCCGATCCCGGTCCCGGTCGCCTACTACTCGTTCGGCGGCTGGAAGGCCTCGCTCTTCGGCGACACCCACATGTACGGCCCGGACGGCATCCACTTCTTCACCCGCAGCAAGGTGGTCACCTCCCGCTGGCCCGACCCGGGAACCTCGGCGATCGACCTCGGCTTCCCGCAGACCCGGTGAGGATGTCTTCCGTGAGCGACTCGCAAGTGCGCGCCGACGACCGCGCCCACGTCTTCCACTCCTGGTCCGCCCAGGGCCTGATCAACCCGCTGCCCATCGAGAAAGCGCAGGGCAGCCATTTCTGGGACTACGAAGGCAGGAGATATCTGGACTTCGCCTCCCAGTTGGTGAACATCAACATCGGCCATCAGCACCCGCGGATGATCGAGGCGATCCAGGAGCAGGCCGCCAGGCTCTGCACCATCCAGCCGGCCTTCGCCAACGACAAGCGCGGCGAGGCGGCCCGGATGATCGCCGAGATCGCGCCCGGCCCGCTCAACAAGGTGTTCTTCACCAACGGCGGGGCCGAGGCCAACGAGAGCGCGATCCGGATGGCCCGGCTGCACACCGGCCGGCACAAGGTCCTCTCCACCTACCGCAGCTACCACGGCTCGACGGCCACCGCGATCACCGCGACCGGCGACCCGCGGCGCTGGCCGAACGAGCCGGTGGCGATCGGCGTGGTGCACTTCTGGGGGCCGTACCCGTACCGGTCGCCGTTCCACTCGGAGACGCTCGAGCAGGAGACCCAGCGGGCGCTGCAGCACCTGCGCGACACCATCGTCTTCGAGGGCCCGGCCACGATCGCCGCGGTGCTGCTGGAGACCGTGGTGGGCACCAACGGCATCCTGGTGCCGCCGCCGGGCTACCTGGCCGGGGTGCGGGAGATCTGCGACGAGTTCGGCATCGTCTTCATCGCCGACGAGGTGATGGCCGGTTTCGGCCGGTGCGGCGAGTGGTTCGCGGTCGACCGGTGGGGCGTCACCCCCGACCTGATCACCTTCGCCAAGGGCGTCAACTCCGGCTACCTGCCGCTGGGCGGGGTGGTGATCTCCGACGAGATCGCCGAGACCTTCCGGGAGCGGCCGTTCCCCGGCGGGCTCACCTATTCCGGTCACCCGCTCGCCTGCGCGTCGGCGGTGGCGTCGATGCAGATCTTCAAGGAGGAGGGGATCATCGAGCACGCCCGCGCGCTCGGTGACGACGTGATCGGCCCGGGGCTGACCGCGCTCGCCGAGAAGCATCCCAGCGTGGGTGAGGTTCGCGGCCTGGGTGTCTTCTGGGCGGTCGAGCTGGTCACCGACCGGTCGACCCGGGAGCCGTTCGTGCCGTTCAACGCGGCCGGCGCGGCCGCCGGGCCGATGAACGAGGTGGCCGCGGCCTGCAAGGAACGGGGCCTCTGGCCGTTCACCCATTTCAACCGGATCCACGTCGCCCCGCCGTGCACGACCACCGCGGACGAGGTCCGGGAAGGTCTGTCGATCCTGGACGAGGCGCTGACCGTCGCGGACCGCTTCTACACCGCCTGAAACCCCGGTTTTCGTCGTCTGGACGGTGTTCGATGTGCTGATTCCGTTTCAGGCTTGGAAATTACTTCGGATTCCCTTGCCCACACGCTCTCTCGTGTGACAACCTCCCCCCAGTTCGGGTGGAAACCCGACACCACGATCGGAAGGTCAATCCCTGTGAGCACCGCTGCATCCGTGCTACGCAACTTCGTCAACGGGTCGTATACCGACACCGAGGACGGGATCACCTCGCCGGTCGTCGACCCCAGCACCGGGGAGACCTACGCGCACGCGCCGGTCTCCTCGGGGCGGGACGTCGAGGCGGCGGTGGCGGCCGCCGCCGAGGGGTTCGAGGTCTGGCGGGACAGCACCCCGGCCGAGCGGCAGCGGGCGCTGCTGCGCATCGCCGACGCCGTCGAGGCGCGCGGCGAGGAGCTGGTCGAGGCCGAGTGCCGCAACACCGGCAAGCCGGTCGAGGCCACCCGCTCCGAGGAGCTCGGCCCGCTCCTCGACGAGCTGCGCTTCTTCGCCGGCGCGGCACGCATCCTGGAGGGCAAGTCCGCGGGGGAGTACCTGCGGGATCACACTTCTTTCGTACGTCGTGAGCCGATCGGCGTGTGCGCACAGATCACCCCGTGGAACTATCCGATGGTGATGGGGGTCTGGAAGTTCGCGCCCGCCATCGCGGCCGGCAACTCGGTCGTGCTCAAGCCGTCGGACACCACCCCGGTCAGCAGCCTGCTGATGGCCGAGATCGCGGCCGAGTTCCTGCCGCCGGGCGTGCTCAACGTGGTCTGCGGCGACCGGGACACCGGCCGCTCGCTGGTCGCGCACCCGGTGCCGCAGCTGGTGTCGATCACCGGCTCCACCCGGGCCGGGATGGAGGTGGCCGCGGCCGCCGCCCCCGACCTGAAGAAGGTGCACCTGGAGCTGGGCGGCAAGGCGCCGGTCGTGGTCTTCGACGACGTCGACATCGAGGCCACCGCGGCCGCGATCGCCGGCGCCGGCTACTTCAACGCCGGCCAGGACTGCACCGCCGCCACCCGGGTCCTGGTGCACGAACGGATCGCCGCCGACTTCACCGCCGCCCTGGCCGCGGCCGCCAAGAACACCCGGGTCGGCGCGCCGTCCGACGCGAGCGCCTACTTCGGCCCGGTCAACAACGCGAGCCAGCTCGACCGGGTCACCGGCTTCCTGGCCCGTACGCCGGATCACGCCGAGGTGGCAGCCGGCGGCAACCGGATCGGCGACCGGGGCTTCTTCTTCGAACCGACCGTGGTCACCGGCCTGCGCCAGCAGGACGAGATGATCCAGGACGAGATCTTCGGCCCGGTCATCACGGTCCAGAGTTTCACCGACGAGGACGCCGCGGTCCGCTGGGCCAACGACGTCCGCTACGGGCTCAGCGCCAGCGTCTGGACCCAGAACCACGGCCGGGCCATGCGGGTGTCCCGCCGCCTCGATTTCGGGGCGGTGTGGATCAACACGCACCTGCCGTTCGTCTCGGAGATGCCACACGGCGGATACGGTCACTCCGGCTACGGCAAGGACCTTTCGATGTACGGCTTCGAGGAGTACACCCGGATCAAGCACGTGATGAGTTTCAACGGCTGATCCGCCCGCGCCAGGCCCCTGTCAAAAGAGAATCCGCCTCAGAGGTGATAGATGACCACTTCTCCCCCGCACCACGCCGCGAGCGTGCGATCCGGAAACGGGCAGCACGCCGGGCACCCGGCGATCGAGTTCGTCGGCGTGCGCAAGGACTACCTGTCGCACGGTGAGGCGGTGCCCGCCGTCAAGAGCCTGGACCTGGCGATCGGGCAGGGGGAGTTCTTCTCGCTGCTCGGCCCCTCCGGGTGCGGCAAGACCACCACCATGCGGATGATCGCCGGCTTCGAGGAGCCGACCGCGGGCAAGGTCTTCCTCGACGGCCAGGACGTCACCGGGGTCACCCCGAACAAGCGTGACGTGAACATGGTGTTCCAGTCGTACGCGCTCTTCCCGCACCTGAACGTGCTGCAGAACGTGTCGTTCGGCCTGGAGCGCAAGAAGATCTCGAAGAGCGAGATCAAGCGCCGCGTCGGCGAGATGCTGGAGATCGTCTCGCTGACCGGCATGGAGAAGCGGCAGCCCAAGGAGATGTCCGGCGGCCAGCAGCAGCGGGTCGCGCTGGCCCGGGCGCTGGTCAACCACCCGCGGGCGCTGCTGCTCGACGAGCCGCTCGGCGCCCTCGACCTCAAGCTGCGCCAGCAGATGCAGGTGGAGCTCAAGCGCATCCAGCGCGAGGTCGGCATCACCTTCGTCTACGTGACCCACGACCAGGGCGAGGCCCTGACCATGTCGGACCGGATCGCGGTGATGAACGCCGGCCTGATCGACCAGCTCGGCTCACCCCGGGAGATCTACGAGCGGCCGGCGACCCGGTTCGTGGCCGGCTTCATCGGCACCTCCAACCTGATCGACGCCTCGGTCAGCTGGGTCGACGGCGGGGTGGCGGTCCTCGACGTGGCGCCCGGCGAGCGGGTGCTCGTCCCGGTCTCCGGCACGGTGCAGCCCGGTCACAGCATCGAGGTCTCGGTCCGTCCCGAGAAGATCGACCTGCACCGGACGATGCCGCACACCAACGCGGCCAGTGTCCTGTCCGGTGTGGTCACCGAGGTGGTGTACCACGGGACATCGACCAACTACACAGTGGCGACCTCCGCTGGATCAGACTTCGTGGTGTTCGACCAGAATGCTCACGATGCCGAGGACGTCGCCTCGCGCGGCGAGCGCGTCTTCCTCAGTTGGGCCCCGCAGCACTCGTACCCGATCGGAGTCTGAAGTTGTTCCCCACCGCTAAGCCGGACCCCTCCCTCCTCCGGGGCATGACGCAGCGGCGGCTCGGCCGCCGCGACGCCCTGCGCCTCGGCGGGCTTTCGGCGATGGGTGCCTTCCTCGCCGCCTGCGGCGTGGAGGGCAAGGGCAAGCCGAGCGCCTCCACCGCTCCCGACGCCGTCGCCAAGTTCTGGGCCGGCAAGACCAAGAACGGCAAGCTGGACTTCGCCGGATGGCCGCTCTACATGGACCCGAAGAAGCCGGAGCTCAAGAAGTTCACCGAGCAGACCGGCATCGCGGTCAAGTACGACGAGGTCATCGAAGAGATGGGGCCGTGGTTCGCCAAGGTCCAGCCGCAGCTGTCCGCCGGGCAGTCGATCGGCTACGACCTCATGGTGATCACCAACGGCATGCAGTTCGGCCAGTTCCGCGACGCCGGCTTCCTGGCGCCGCTGGACCACTCCAAGCTGCCGAACTACGCCGCGAACGCCGCCAAGTCCTACGCCCAGTCGACCTACGACCCGGGCAACGTGTTCAGCATCCCGTGGGCCTCCGGCATCACCGGCATCGCCTACGACGAGTCGAAGACGAAGCGCCCGATCACCAAGCTCGCCGACCTCTGGGACCCGGCGTTCAAGGGCAAGGTCGGCATGATGAGCGACCTGCAGGAGCTGGGCAACTTCGGCCTGCTCGCGGCCGGCCTCGACCCGGCCAAGTCGGAGGAGGCGGACTGGAAGAAGGCGGCGGCCAAGCTGCAGGAGCAGAAGGACGCCGGCATCGTCCGCAACTACTACGACCAGAGCTACGTCGACGCGCTCGGCAAGGGCGAGGTCTGGCTCACCCAGGCCTGGTCCGGTGACATCTTCCAGAAGAACGTCTCCGACGGCACGAACTTCAAGTTCGTGATCCCGGAGGAGGGCGGCACCATCTGGACCGACAACATGACCATCCCGATCACCGCCGCCAACCCGGTCGACGCGATCATGTTGATGGACTTCTTCTACGAGGTGGAGAACGCCGCCACCCTCGCCGAGTACATCAACTACGTGTGCCCGGTGCCGGCCGCGCAGGCCGCGATGCGCAAGCACGCCGCCGCGCTGACCGGCGAGGACAAGGAGTACCTGGAGTCGGTCGCGGAGAGCCCGCTGGTCTTCCCGGGCGAGGCCGACTACGCCAAGCTGCACTACTACGTCGGGTTCAACACCGCCGAGGAGCAGCAGGACTTCACCAAGGTGTTCGACCCGATCGTACTGGGCTGAGGTAAATGAACCGGGTTAAACGTACACTCGCGCCCTACCTGCTCGTCCTCCCCGGCGGGCTGTGGCTCCTGTTGTTCTTCGTCGTGCCGATGGCGACCATGCTGTCGCTGTCGCTGCAGGAGGGCGACATCGTCAACGGGTACGTCTTCACGGGTCACTGGCAGACCTACGTGGAGGCGATCTCGGACTATCAGACCCAGTTGATCCGCTCGCTGGTGTACGGCGCCATCACGTCCCTGGTCCTGGTCGTGCTGGCGTTCCCGGTCGCGTACTGGATCGCCTTCTACGGGGGTAGGAAGAAGGCGACCTATCTGTTCCTGATCCTCCTGCCGTTCTTCGTGTCGTTCGTCCTGCGCACCATCTCGTGGCGGATGCTCCTCACCGACGACGGCGTCCTGCTCCACCCGTTGAAGGAGGCTGGGCTGCTCCCGTCCAGCTTCCAGCTCCTCGGCACGCCGACCGCGGTGATCGCCGGGCTGGTGTACAACTTCCTGCCGTTCATGGTGCTGCCGATCTACGTGGCGCTGGAGCGGATCGATCCGCGGGTGGTCGAGGCCGCCCGTGATCTGTACGCCTCCCCGATCACCGCGTTCCGCAAAGTGATCTTCCCGCTCGCGCTGCCCGGCGTCTTCGCCGGCGTGCTGATGACCTTCGTCCCGGCCAGCTCCGACTACGTCAACTCGGAGCTGCTCGGCGGCACCAGCACCACCATGATCGGCCAGGTCATCCAGAGCAAGTTCCTGGCCAGCTCGGACTACCCGACCGCCTCGGCGCTCGCCTTCGTCCTGATGGCGGTCCTGCTGATCGGCGTGTTCTCCTACGCCCGGGCGCTCGGCACCGAAGACGTGATGAAGGCGGCGGCCCGATGACCCAGACGCTCTCTCCGGCGCCGCCCAAGGCCGCTCCGGCCCGCCGCTCGGTGAGGTTCAACGGCGCGCGCGCCATGCACGTCTACACGTGGGTGCTGATCGCCTGGCTGGCGCTGCCGATCCTGGTCATGATCCTGTTCGGCTTCAACGACCCGGCGGGCCGCTACAACCAGACCTGGCAGGGCTTCACCTTCAAGTGGTACGGCGAGCTGTTCGCCCTGCCCGACCTGACCGAGGCCCTGATCGCCTCGCTGCTGGTCGCCGTCTTCAGCTCGCTGATCTCCGGCGCGCTCGGCACCGGCATCGGTTACGCCCTGGGCCGCTACCGGTTCCGCGGCGCCGGCGCCACCAACCTGGTCATGTTCGCCGCCATCTCCTCGCCGGAGCTGGTGATGGGTTCCTCGCTGCTCACGCTCTTCGTCTCGATGGGCGTCGGGCTGGGCGGGATCACCCTGACCATCGCGCACGTCATGTTCTCCATCGCCTTCGTCGCCACCGTGGTCCGGGCCCGGGTCGTCACCCTGGACCGGTCCATCGAGGAGGCCGCCGCCGACCTCGGCGCCACCGCCTGGACGACCTGGTGGAAGATCACCTTCCCGATCCTGCTGCCGGCGATCTTCTCCGGTGTCATGCTCGCGTTCGCCCTCTCCATCGACGACTTCGTGATCAGCAACTTCACCGCGGGCAACGTGCAAACCTTCCCGCTGTGGATCTGGGGTTCCACGCGGGTCGGCCTGCCGCCGCAGGTCAACGTGATGGGTACGTTGATCTTCGTGGCCGGGGTGCTGATCGCGGTGATCGCGAACCTCCGCTCCCGCCCTCGTAAACAACAGGACTGATAACGCATGGGCGATACTGCTTCGCCTTCCGTCGTGCAAGCCCTCGCCGGTGCGGTGGGGGAGTCGTACTGGCTCGCCCAGGACGGCGCCCCACCGCCGGCACCCCCGCTGACCGGCTCCGCGTCCGCGGATCTCGCCGTGATCGGGGCCGGATACAGCGGCCTCTGGACCGCGCTGATCGCCAAGGAACGCGACCCCGGCCGCGACGTGCTCGTCCTGGAGGCGAGCACCGCCGGGTGGGCCGCCTCCGGCCGCAACGGCGGCTTCTGCGCCGCCAGCCTCACCCACGGATTCGACAACGGGATGAGCCGCTTTCCGGACGAGATGGACGTCCTGGAGAAACTCGGCAACGACAACCTCGACGCGATCGAGGAGACGGTCCGCCGCTACGGCATCGACTGCGACTTCCTGCGCACCGGCGAGATGAACGTGGCCACCGAACAGTGGCAGCTCGACGAGCTGGTCGAGTACCACGCGTCCGCCACGGCCCGCGGGCTGGACGTCCGGTTCCTCGATCGCGACGCCGTCCGCGCCGAGATCGACTCGCCCACCTACCTGGGCGCGGTGTGGGAGCCGCGCGACACCGCCACCGTGGACCCGGCCCGGCTGGTCTGGGGCCTGCGCCGGGCGTGCCTGGAGCTGGGCGTCCGCTTCCACGAGAACACCCGGGTCGAGAAGATCACCAAGACCGGCGGTGGGCTGCTCCTGCACACCCCGCGCGGCCGCGTCGAGGCCCGCCGGGTGGCCCTCGCCACCGGCGCGCACAGCACCCTGCTGCGCCGCCTGAACCACTGGATCGTCCCGGTCTACGACTACGTGCTGATGACCGAGCCGCTCACCGCGGAGCAGCTGGCCGCGATCGGCTGGCGCAACCGGCAGGGTGTCGGCGACGCCGGCAACCAGTTCCACTACTACCGGCTCACCGCCGACAACCGGATCCTCTGGGGCGGCTACGACGCCGTCTACTACAACGGCGGCCGGATCAAACCCTCGCGCGACCTGCGCGAGGAGACCTTCGTCAAGCTGGCCGAGCACTTCTTCGCCACGTTCCCACAGCTTCGCGATGTGCGTTTCACCCACAAATGGGGCGGTGTCATCGACACCTGCAGCCGGTTCAGCGCCTTCTTCGGTACGGGCTACCGCGGCCGCCTCGCGTACGCCGTGGGTTACACCGGCCTGGGTGTGGGCGCCACCCGCTTCGGTGCCCAGGTGATGCTGGACCTGCTCAGCGGCGAGCCCACCGAGCTGACCCGCCTGGCGATGGTCCGCCGCAAGCCGGTCCCGTTCCCGCCGGAGCCGCTGCGCTCCGCCGTCATCCAGCTGACCCGCTGGTCGATCGCCCGCGCCGACGCCAACGGCGGCAAGCGCAACCTCTGGCTCAAGCTCCTCGACGCCCTGGGCCTCGGCTTCGACTCCTGACCGTCGAATTCGGTGTGATGCCCGAGTTGTCGGTGATGTCGGTATGGCTCGGGTTGCCCGCGAGACAGTCGAGGAAATAGCGCGGAAATAGTCGCCCTTAGACTTGTGTGCAACGGAATCCGTAGGCAGGATCGACGTCAACGTAGGAACTAGTGGTTCAGAGAACCGAGCGTGGGAGAGATATCCGTGACCGACCAACAGCCCGCTGATGTGGACGCACTCTCCGCAACCGCCCGTGACCACCTGTGGATGCACTTCACCCGGCTGTCGGCCTACCAGGACGCGCCGGTGCCCGTGATCACCCGCGGCGACGGCTGCTACGTCTGGGACTCGACCGGCCGCCGCTACCTCGACGGGCTCTCCGCGCTGTTCGTCGTACAGACCGGGCACGGCCGCCAGGAGCTGGCCGAGGCCGCCGCCAAGCAGGCGAGTGAGCTCGCCTACTTCCCGATCTGGTCGTACGCCCACCCCAAGGCGATCGAGTTGGCCGGCCGGCTCGCCGAGATGGCCCCCGGTGACCTGAACCGGGTCTTCTTCACCACCGGCGGCTCCGAGGCCGTCGAGTCGGCGTGGAAGCTCGCCCGTTCCTTCTTCAAGCGCACCGGCAAGCCGCTCAAGACCAAGGTGCTGTCCCGCGCGATCGCCTACCACGGCACCTCGATGGGCGCCCTGTCGATCACCGGCATCCCGGCGCTCAAGCAGGACTTCGAGCCGCTGGTGCCGAGCACGCTGCGGGTGCCGAACACCAACTACTACCGGCGCCCCGACGAGAACATGACCCCGGAGCAGTTCGGGATCTGGGCCGCGGACCGCATCGAAGAGGCCATCCTGTTCGAGGGCGCGGACACCGTCGCCGCCGTCTACCTGGAGCCGGTGCAGAACGCCGGCGGCTGCTTCCCGCCGCCGCCCGGCTACTTCCAGCGGGTCCGCGAGATCTGCGACCGCCACGACGTGCTGCTCGTCTCCGACGAGGTGATCTGCGCGTTCGGCCGCCTCGGTGAGTACTTCGGCGCCGACAAGTACGGCTACCAGCCCGACATCATCACCGTCGCGAAGGGCCTGACCTCCGGTTACGTCCCGCTGGGCGCGATGATCGCCTCCGAGCGCCTGGCCGAGCCGTTCCTCACCGGCAGCAACTGGTTCGCGCACGGCATCACCTACGGCGGCCACCCGGTCGGCGCCGCGGTGGCACTGGCCAACCTGGACATCATGGAGCGCGAGCAGCTCAACAAGCACGTCCAGGACAACAGCCCGCTGTTCCGGTCGTACCTGGAGAAGCTGCTCGACCTGCCGATCGTCGGCGACGTGCGCGGCGACGGCTACTTCTTCGGCATCGAGATGGTCAAGGACAAGGCGACCAAGGAGACGTTCAACGAGGAGGAGTCGGAGCGGCTGCTGCGCGGCTTCCTCTCCAGCGCGCTCTTCGACGCCGGTCTCTACTGCCGTGCCGACGACCGGGGCGACCCGGTGATCCAGCTGGCTCCGCCGCTGACCGCGACGGAGACGCAGTTCGCCGAGATGGAGCAGATCCTGCGCTCGGTGCTGACGGAGGCGCAGAACCGCCTCTGAGTGGTGCTCTCAGGGCCGTTTCCGCGGGGGGCGGGGAACGGCCCTGACAGCTATCGCAGCTGTTTCAGCAGCGTGCGGGCCCGATCGGGGTTACCCGCCTCCTCGGCCAACGCGGCCTCGGCGAACAGCTTCTGCCAGCCGGCCCCGGCCTTGCCCGCCGCCGCCCGCCTGCTCGCGGCGGTGAACCCGTCGTCCGCCGCCGGTCCCGTGCGCAGTCCCCACCCGTACGGATAGAGGGGTTGATAGTCGGCGTCGCCGACGTTGACCGGGACCTGGGCGACCGTGGCCGGCCAGCTCAGCGGCAGCCGCCCGGTGAAGGGCCGCCTGCCGAAGAGCACGTCGGCGACCCCGGCGCCCTCGCTGCCCGGCAGCCACGACGCGACCAGGGCATCGATCGTGCCGAGCTGGTCGGTGATCACCTGCGGGCGCCCGGAGACCAGCAGCACCACGCACCTGGCGACCGCGTCGCAGACCTTCTCGACCACCGCCCGGTCGCCCGGCTGCAGGGTCAGCGACTTGGTCTCCTTCTGTGTGGCCGGGCACCACGGGCAGACCTTGCCGCCGGTGTCGCCGAAACCCTCCGCATAGGGCGTCTCGCCCACCACGACCACCCCGACGTCAGCGGCGCCGATCGGCGCGGAAGCGTCGGCACTGAAGGTGACCGTCGCGCCGGGCGCGACCTCGCGGATGCCCTCCAGCACGGTGGTGCCCGGGATGATGTCGCCGGAGCGGCCCTGCCAGTCGATGGTCCAGCCGCCGGCCTGGTTGCCGATGTCGTCCGCGTTGCGCCCCGCCACATAGATCCGGCCGGTCGCGGGCAGCGGCAGCGCCGCGGCGTCGTTCTTCAGCAACACCTGCGAGCGCGCCACGGCCTCCCGGCCGATGGCCCGGTGCGCGGCGCTGCCCACCTCACCCAGGCGATCGAGCGACGCGTACGGGTTGTCGAACAGTCCCGTCGCGAACTTCACCCGCAGGACCCGCCGCACCGCGTCGTCGATCCGTTCGATGCGCACGCGCCCGGCCTTCACCTCGGCCGTGAGCAGCTCCTGGAACCGCGGGGCGGTCTTCGGCTCCATGAACATGTCGGTGCCGGCGTTCACCCCGGTCCGTACCTGCGCCGCGGTCGGCTCCTCACCGCCGTCCGGGTCCGGGAGCTGATGGATCGCCTCGAAGTCGCTGATCACGAACCCGTCGAAGCCCAGCTCACCCTTGAGCCGCCCGGTGATCAGCTCCCGGCTGGCGTGCATCTTCACCGGATTGCCGATGCCGTCCTCGGTCCAGTCGACACTGGAGTAGGACGGCATCACGCTCTCCACCCGGTGTTTGCGGACGGCTGCCACGTACGGCGGCAGATCGATGCGCTCGAAGGCGGCGCGGCTGGTGACGGTGACGCCCTGGTCGATCGCGTACTCACTGTCGCCGGTGCCGTAGCGGGTGTCGCCGTCGCCGGCGAAGTGCTTGACCGTGGCGACCACCCCCGCGTCGTGCAGGCCGTCGATCGCCGTCGCCATCCGGGTCACCAGCGCCGGGTCCTCGCCGAAGCTCTCGTTGGTGCGGCCCCACCGCTCGTCGCGGCCGACGCAGAGGCAGGGCGCGAAGTTCCAGGTGATGCCGGTCGCCCGCATCTCCTCGCCGGTGGCCCGGTAGACCCTCTTGACCAGCTCCGGGTCGCGGGCCGCGCCGAGCCCGACGTTGTGCGGGAAGACCGTCGCGCCGTGCACGTTGCCGTGTCCGTGCACCGCGTCGATGCCGTAGATCAGCGGGATGCCCAGCGGCGTCGCCAGGGCCGCCCGCTGCAGCGTGTTCACCGTGCTCACCCAGGCCTCGGGCGTGTTCGGGGTGGGCACCGACCCGCCGCCGGAGAGCACCGAACCGAGCCGCCAGCGCGTCACCAGCTCCGGGTCCTCGGCGACCACGTTGCGCTCCGCCTGGGTCATCTGCCCGATCTTGTCGGCCAGCGACATCCGGGCCAGCAGGTCGTCCACCCGCTGCTCGACCGGCAGGGCGGCGTCGCGGTACGCCGCGTCCGCGGGTGGCCGCTCCGGCTCGTCGTCCCGCACGAGGGGGAGCAGCGCCGCAGCGACCACGGCGACCGCCGCGGCCGCCCCGAACCCGATCATGTATCGCCGCATCCCTGGAGTCTGCCCGACGAAAACCGCGCGCCGCGTCCCGCACCGGGCCATGCTGAGAGGATGGCCGTTTTGGTTATCGCCGAGGACGACGAGGACATCGCCCGGGTACTGGTCAGAGTGTTCAAGCGAGCGGGGATGACGGTGTTACGGGCGCCCGACGGGCGGGCCGCCCTCGATCTGATCGTCGAGGAGCGGCCGGACATGGTGCTGACCGACCTGGGCATGCCACGGATGGACGGCTGGCAGCTGATCGAGGCGGTGCGCGCCCACCCGGACGTGCGCGACACCCCGATCGCCATCCTGAGCGGGCACCTGCAGCCGGGCGATCCCCGGGCCGGCTCGGCCGAGGTCTGCGCGATCCTGCTCAAACCCTGCCCGAACGACCGCCTGCTGGCGACCGTGGAGAACCTGCTGGCTGCCGGCCCGCACCAGCACGACGCGGCCGCGCCCCGCTGTCCCGGCGATCTGCCGGTCACCGCGTGACGCCGTGACTCCCGATAGCATCACCGGATGCTTCGTGGGATCAGCAAGGTTCGGATCGGGGTCCGCGACCAGGAGCGTGCCAAGCGGTTCTGGAGCGAGACCCTCGGGTGCGACGTCGTGCAGGACCAGACGTACGGTGACGAGCGCTGGCTCGAGGTCCGGCTGCCGGACGGTGTGGTGCTCGTCCTGGAGCAGTCCGACGGGCCGGACCCGACGGCCGCACCCGGGCAGCCGAACACCGCGGTCTTCCTGGCCTGCGACGACGTGGACGCGACCTGGCGGGAGCTGACCGGCCGCGGCGTCGAGTTCGTCCAGGAGCCGATCGACATGCCGTTCGGCCGGTGGGCGCTGCTCACCGACACCGAGGGCAACCGGTTCCCGCTGCTGGCCGCGGCGGGCTGAGACCTCACGCGGCCCGGCGGCGGTCCCAGGCGTCGAGCAGCGCGGTGGCCCGCAGGGCGGTGTTGATGCCGAGCCAGCGGGCCGGTTCCGGTTCCCACCGGCGCGAGCGGTGGCCGACCCAGGGCAGGCCGGTCAGCTCGGTCTGCTCGGCGAGGATCAGGTCGGCCAGGGTGCGCCCGGCCAGGTTGGCCGCGGCGACGCCGTCGCCGACGTAACCGCCGGCCCAGGCGACGCCGTCGCGCAGGCCGACGCTCGGCATCCAGTCGCGCGGGATGCCGAGCGGGCCACCCCAGCGGTACGCGATCGGCGCGTCGATGCCGAACAGCTCGGTGATCGTGCGCCGCAGCGCGTCGAAGACCCCGGGCACCAGGTCGTACTCCGGCCGGACGCGCGAGCCGAAGTGGTACGGCGCGCCCCGCCCGCCGAAGGCGAGCCGGTCGTCGGCGGTCCGCTGCCCGTAGATGATCATGCGGCGTTCGTCGGTGAAGGTCTCCCGCCTCGCCAGGCCCACCCGGTCCCAGAACTCACCGGGTAGCGGCTCGGTGGCGACCATCAGCGAGTAGACCGGGGCCAGGTTGCGCCGGTGCCCGGCCAGGTCGGCGGTGTAGCCCTCCAGCGCCCGGACCACCGTGGTGGCCCGGACCGTGCCGTGGTCGGTGACCACCTTGCCGCGTTCCAGGCTGCGCACCCGGGTGCCCTCGTGCACGGTGACCCCGAGCCGTTCGACCGCCGCGGCCAGGCCGCGGACCAGCTTGGCCGGGTGCAGCGCCGCGCAGTGCTCGCTGTAGACACCGCCGAGCACGCCGGTGGCCGCGCAGATCCGGCTCGCCTCGGCGGCGTCCAGGAAACCCGGTGCGCCGTGGGCCCGGCGCAGCTGGGCCGGGCTGCGGACCAGGGAGATGGTGCCGCCCTTGGCGTAGTCGCAGTCGATGCCCTCGGCGGCCGCGGCCCGGCCCACCTCGTCGACCGACGCCTCCAGGGCCCGGTGCATGGCGGCCGCCCGCTGCGGGCCGTGACGCCGGGCCAGTCTCGCCTCGGAGACCGGGAACAGCCCGGAGGCCCAGCCGCCGTTGCGGCCGGAGGCGCCGTACCCGCAGAACTCCGCCTCCAGCACGACGATGCGCAACTCCGGCGCGGCCTGCGCCAGGTAGTAGGCGGTCCACAGCCCGGTGTAGCCGCCGCCGGCGATCGCCACGTCGGCGATGGTGTCACCGGGCAGCGGCGGGCGCCGGCCGACCGGGCCGAGGGAGTCGAGCCAGAACGAGGGACTGCGCATCTATCGGGTTCCCCAGGCGTAGGTCTGTTTGGCGAGCTTCAGGTACATGAAGGTGTCGGTGGCGGTGACGCCCGGGACCGCCCGGACCTTCTCGTTGAGCAGGTCCAGCAGGTGCTCGTCGTCGGTGCAGACCAGCTCGACGAGCAGGTCGTAGCGGCCGGCGCAGATCACCACGTAGTCGACCTCGGGGATCGTCGCGATCTCGTCGGCGATCGCCCGCAGGTCGCCGTTGACCCGCAGGCCGACCATGGCCTGCCGGGCGAACCCCAGGGTCAGCGGGTCGGTCACCGCGACGATCTGCATCAGGCCGTTGTCGAGCAGCCGCTGCACCCGCTGGCGAACGGCCGCTTCGGACAGTCCGATGGTCTTGGCCAAGGTCGCGTACGACATCCGGCCGTCCCGTTGCAGGTGCTCGATGATCTGCTTGTTGATCTCGTCCAGAGCGCTGTCCGTCACGCCGCGATTCTTCCCTAAACGTTCACTGGAAGGCAGCACGGAGGATCGCAACGCCTCGATCGAGGTCCGCGTCGGAGATCACCAGCGGCGGCAGGAAGCGGAGCACGTTGCCGTACGTCCCGCAGGTCAGCGTGAGCAGTCCCGCCTCGTGGCAGGCCTTCGACACCGCGGCCGTGCGGACCGGGTCGGGCTCGATGGTGCCCGGCCGGACCAGCTCGACCGCGATCATCGCGCCCCGGCCGCGCACCTCGGCGATTCCGGCATCGTTCTCCGCGATCTCTCGCAGCGCCGGGACCAGCACCGACTCGATGTGCCGTGCCGAGGCGGCGAGGTCCAGCTCACGCATGGTCTCGATGGCGGCGAGCGCGGCCGCGCACGCGACCGGGTTCCCGCCGTAGGTGCCGCCGAGCCCGCCGGCGTGCACCGCGTCCATCAGCTCGGCCCGGCCGACGACACCGGCGATCGGCAGCCCGCCGCCCATGCCCTTGGCCGTGGTGATCAGGTCCGGTTCCAGCCGCTCGTGCTCGGAGGCGAACCACTGCCCGGTCCGGCAGAACCCGGTCTGGATCTCGTCGGCGATGAAGACCGCCCCGGCCTCGGCGGTCCAGGCCGCGATCGCCGGCAGGAACCCGGGCGCCGGGACGACGAAGCCGCCCTCGCCCTGGATCGGCTCGATCAGCACGGCCGCCACGTTGCCGGCGCCGACCTGCTTCTCGATCACGTCGATCGCCCGGCGAGCCGCCTCGGCGCCACTGAGCCCGCTACCTCCGAGGCTGCCGTCGCGCAGCGGATAGGACATCGGCGCCCGGTAGACCTCCGGCGCGAACGGCCCGAACCGGTGCTTGTAGGGCATGTTCTTCGCGGTCAGCGCCATGGTCAGGTTGGTCCGGCCGTGGTACGCGTGGTCGAACACCACGACCGCCTGCCGCCCGGTGGCGTGCCGGGCGATCTTCACCGCGTTCTCCACCGCCTCGGCGCCGGAGTTGAACAGTGCCGCCCGCTTCTCGAACGTGCCCGGGGTGAGGTCGATGAGCTGCTCGCAGACCGACACGTAGGACTCGTAGGGCGCGACCATGAAGCAGGTGTGGGTGAACTTCTCCACCTGCTCACGGACCGCCGCGACCACCCGCGGCGCCGCGTTGCCGACGTTGGTGACCGCGATGCCGGAGGCGAAGTCGATCCACTCCCGGCCGTCGACGTCGGTGAGGGTGCCGGACTGCGCGTGATCGACATAGGCCGAGATGGTGGAGCCGACGCCCCGGGCGACCGCGGCGATGCGACGCTTGTGGAGTTCCGCCGACGTGCTCATCAGGCGCCCACGTGGTGCATGACGTGCTTGATCCGGGTGTAGTCCTCCAGGCCGTACACCGACAGGTCCTTGCCGTGCCCGGAGTGCTTGAAGCCGCCGTGCGGCATCTCGGCGACCAGCGGGATGTGGCAGTTGACCCAGACGCAGCCGAAGTCGAGCCGCTGGGTCATCCGCATCGCGGTGCCGTGGTCCTTCGTCCAGACGCTGGAGGCCAGCGCGTACTCCACGCCGTTGGCGTAGCGGACGGCCTCGTCCTCGTCGGTGAACTTCTGCACGGTGATGACCGGGCCGAAGACCTCGTTCTGGATGATCTCGTCGTCCTGGCGCAGGCCGGAGACGACCGTGGGGGAGTAGAAGTAGCCGCGCTCGCCGACCCGGGAGCCGCCGGCGTCGAGCCGGGCGTGGTCCGGGAGCCGGTCGATGAAGCCGCTGACCCGGGCCAGCTGGCCGGCGTTGTTCACCGGGCCGTAGGCCACGTCCTCGTCGTCCGGCGCACCGGTCTTGGTGTTGCGGGCCTGCTCGGCCAGCGCCGCGACGAAGTCGTCGTAGATGCCCGGGGCGCAGAGCACCCGGGTGGCGGCGGTGCAGTCCTGCCCGGCGTTGAAGTAGCCGGCCTCGGCGATCGCGGCGGCGGCCGCCTGCACGTCGGCGTCGTCGAAGACCACGACCGGGGCCTTGCCGCCCAGCTCCAGGTGGGTGCGCTTGAGGTCGGCGGCGGCGCTGCCGGCCACCTCCATGCCGGCGCGCACCGAGCCGGTGATCGACACCATCTGCGGGGTCCGGTGGGTGATCAGGGCGCGGCCGGTGTCGCGGTCGCCGAGGACCACGTTGAACAGGCCGGCCGGCAGGAACTCGGCGGCGATCTCGGCGAGCATCACGCTGGTGACCGGGGTGGTGTCGGAGGGCTTGAGCACCACCGCGTTGCCCGCGGCGAGTGCCGGCGCGATCTTCCACATCGCCATCAGCAGCGGGTAGTTCCAGGGGGTGACCTGGGCGCAGACGCCGATCGGCTCGCGCCGCACGTAGCTCTCGTAGCCGTTCATGTACTGACCCGCGGAGCGGCCCTCCAGCAGGCGCGCGGCGCCGGCGAAGAACCGCAGGTGGTCGACGGCGGGCGGCAGCTCCTCGCTGGCGGTCAGGCCGAGCGGCTTGCCGGTGTTCTTCGACTCGGCGGCGACGAGCTCGTCGGCGCGGGACTCGATGGCGTCGGCGAACCTCAGCAGCGCCCGCTGCCGGTCGCCGGGGGTGGTGTCCCGCCACTGCTCGAACGCGGACGCCGCGGCCGTCATGGCGCGGTCGACGTCCTCGGCGCCCGAGACCGGCGCGGAGGCGAACACCTCGCCGGTCGACGGATCGATCAGGTCCTCGTACCGCCCCTCGACGGGCGCGACGGCCTCGCCACCGATGAGGTTGTGCAGTGTCGACTTGGCGGACATCCGGCCTCCAGCTGTGGTATCAGTGCGCTGGGATCATCCTTTCCGCTGAATCAGTTGCGAACAAGAGGTTCTAGCGAATTTTCCGCAGGATTCAGCGGTGGCGGCGGACGGCCAGAACGGCCACGTCGTCGGTCGGCCGGGTCACGCCCGCGTCCGCCATGACGGTAGCGCAAACGGTCTCCGCGGGGGCGGCGCGCACCAACTGGAGCAGGCGGTTCAGGCCGGTGTCGATGATCTGGTCCCGGCGCTCGACCAGCCCGTCGGTGTAGCAGAGCAGCACCCCGCCGGGCGGCAGGAGGATGGTGCCGTTGCGCCGGGGCCGGATCCGGGGGCCCACACCGAGCGGCGGGTCGACCGGGATCTCGGTCAGCTCCGCCGGACGGCCGGGCTCGGCGATCACCGGGCACAGGTGGCCGGCCGAGGAGACCACCACCCGGCCGCGGTCCGGGCTGATCATCGCGTACAGCGCGGTGGTGAGGTTGCCCGCCTCGAAGTGCTGGACCTTGCGGTCCAGCAGGCTGAGCGCCTCCGCCGGGGTGTCGCAGATCAGCGCGTACGCCCGCAGCGCGCTGCGGATCCGGCCCATCACCACCGCCGAGGCGAGCCCGTGGCCGGAGACGTCCCCGATCACCACCCCCAGCCAGCCGGAGGGCAGGGTGAAGACGTCGTACCAGTCGCCGCCGATGCCGGACGAGTGACCGGGCACGTAGCGGGCGGCCATCTCGACACCGGGCACCTCGGGCAGCTGCGTTGGCAGCAGGCTGCGCTGCAGGGCCAGGGCGGCGGCCAGGTCCAGCTTGTCGGCGCGGATCCGGCCGGCGACCCCGGCCCGGTCGGCGACCAGCTCGAGCAGGCGCACGTCGTCGTCACCGAAGTTGCGCCGGGTCAGCGTGCCGACGTGCAGCACCCCGATCAGGTCGGGGCCGGCGACGATCGGGACGCCCAGCAGCGACCGGACGCCCTTCTCCAGCAGGATCGGGTTGACCACGTCGGTGGCGGTGACATCGGGCAGCCGCACCGGGCGGCGGGTGGCGGCCACCCGGCCGGCGAAACCGTGCCCGACCGGCACCCGGAACCCGGCCCGCACCTCCTCCTCGAGGCCTTTCGCGGCGGTCGCCACCAGCTGCCGGGCGTGCCCGTCCAACAGCAGGATCGCCGCGGTGTCGACCCCGAGGAGGTCCCGCACCCGGTCCAGCAGCTCGTCCAGCAGATCGGAGACGTCGAGCCGGGACAACGTCGCATCCGTGACCGCTTCGAGCCGGCGCAGCCGCTCGTCGTCATTGATGCTCCGGGTCACAGATGCAGCCTAGTGTTCGGTGCCGGGCGCGGTAGTCACCCCGTGTCACGAATCGGCGGACCGCACCTCCACCGGGGTGGTCAGCCGGCGCGGCGTGCCCACCGTGCGCACCGCGCCGGTCAGCTGGACGGAGCCGCAGCAGGGCAGGTCGGAGGCCGAGGTGCCGACCTGAATCCGCAGCTCACCCGGCTCGACGATGCGCCGCATCCGCAGACCGGTGAAAGCGGCGCGGTCGGTGTGCACACGGAACGTCACCTCGGCGGCACCGCCGGCGGCCAGCTCCACGCGCTGGAACCCGGTCAGTTGGTGCACCGGACGGGTGACCTCCGCGACCGGGTCGGCGAGATAGAGCTGCACCACTTCCGCGCCGTCGCGCTCGCCGGTGTTGCGCACCCGGACGGTGACCGAGAATTCCCCGTCGGTGGGCACCCGGGTCTCGCTGATCCGCAGATCGTCCACCGTGAAGGTGGTGTAGGAGCGGCCGTGCCCGAACGCGTACAGCGGGGTGGGGTCGAGGTTGCTGACGCCGGTGTGCACGGCGCCCAGCCGCGGCTGCAGATAGGTGCCGGGCTGTCCGCCCGGGTGCCGGGGGATCTGCACCGGCAGCTTGCCGCTCGGCTGCACCCGGCCGGAGAGCACACCGGCGATCGCGGCGCCGCCCTCCTCGCCCGGCATGAAGGCCTGCACCAGGCCGGCGGCCCGGCCTTCCAGGCCACCCAGCGCGTACGGCCGGCCGGAGACGACCACCACGACGACCGGGGTGCCGGTGGCCACCAGCGCGTCGAGCAGGTCGGCCTGCACGCCGGGCAGCCGCAGGTCCTCGGCGTCGCAGCCCTCGCCGGAGGTGCCCGCGCCGAACAGCCCGGCCAGGTCGCCGACGAAGGCCAGCGCCACGTCGGCGGCCTCCGCGGCGGCGACCGCCTCGGCGAACCCGGAACGGTCGTCGCCGTCGACGGCGCAGCCGGCCGCGTACGCGATCTCGCTGCCGCCGAACTCCGCCCGCAGCGCCTCCAGGGCACTGGGCAGCGCGATCCCGGCGTCCACGCCGGGGTAGCGCGGCAGCACGTGGTTGGGGAAGGCGTAACAGCCGAGGAACGTCCGCGCGTCGTCGGCGCACGGGCCGACCACGGCGATCCGGCCCGGGGCGGCCAGCGGCAGCGCCGAACCGGGGTCGAGCAGCACGATCGAGCGCTCGGCCAGCTCGCGGGCGAGCTGCCGGTTGGCCGCCGAGTCGAGGTCGACGCCGTCCGAGCCGGCCACCGACTGCTCCGGCCTCCAGTCCGCGTCGAGCAGCCCGAGCTCGGCCTTCTGGACCAGCGCCCGGCGGGCCGCCCGGTCGACCAGCTCCTCGGTGACCTCGCCGGTGCGGACCCGGGCGACCAGGTTCTCGCCGTACCCGATGGTGTCCGGCAGCTCCACGTCGATGCCGGCCTCGAGGGCCTTGGCCCCGGCGCCGCCCGCGTCGGCGGCCATGCCGTGCATGCTCGCCAGGAAAGGCACCGACCAGTAGTCGGAGACCACCGTGCCGGTGAAGCCCCACTCGTCGCGCAGCAGATCGGTGAGCAGCCACGGGTCCGCCCCGGCCGGCACCCCGTCCACGTCGGCGTAGGAGTTCATCACCGAACCGGCGCCGGCCTCGACGATCGCGGTCTCGAACGGCGGCAGGATCACGTCGAGCAGCTCGCGGCGGCCCATCGGGACCGGGCCGTGGTTACGGGCGCCGCGCGACGCCGAGTAACCAGCGAAGTGCTTCAGCGTGGCGATCACCCCGGCGCTCTGCAGGCCGCGCACATAGGCCGCGGCGATCCGTGACACCAGGTACGGGTCCTCGCCGATCGCCTCCTCGACCCGGCCCCACCGGTAGTCGCGGACCACGTCCAGCACCGGGGAGAGCCCCTGGTGCACGCCGAGCGCCGCCATGTCGCGCCCGATCGCGCCGGCCATCCGCTCGATCAGCTCCGGGTCGAACGTCGCGCCCCAGGCGATCGCGGCCGGATAGACGGTGGCGCCGTGCGCGGTGAAACCGGTCAGGCACTCCTCGTGCACCAGGGCCGGGATGCCCAGCCGGGAGGAGCCCATCACGATCCGCTGCTGACGGACCAGCTCGGCGGTGCCCTCGGCGACAGAGATGGGGTAGCTGCCGTACACCCGGGTCAGATGGCCCAGGCCGTGCCTGCTGGCGTCCTCCAGCGCGGCGCCGGCGCCGAACTCGTCCTCCATCGGTGCCACGTTGTGACCCTCTTCGGGCTCCGGACCGGCTGCTCCAGTGGCACCCTTGTCCTTACCGAGCCAGCGGCTGCCGAGCTGGGCCACCTTCTCCTCGAGAGTCATCTCGGCGAGCAGCGCCTCAACCCGTTCAGCAACCGGAAGCTTCGGGTCGCGCCAGGCGGGCGGCGCTTGTTCTGTCGTCAACGGTACCTCCGATAGTTTCCGAAACTTTCGGGTGCCGCCGGACCTCGGCGGCGGGGCCGCGCCAGGCGCGACAGGGAGTCTCGGTGTCGCCTACTCTCGCGCTCTGAGCACTGTTACGGCAAGGGCCTTGACACTCGTCACAGGGAAACCCTACGTTTACGAAACCTCGCGTTAATTTGCGGCTGTCGCTCGAAACTTCCGAAACTTAACCGGTTCGGAGATCAAGCGCCGGCCATCGCCATATCACCAGCCGCACCCCCGCGGCTTCGAGTTCGGAGATCAGCGTGAAACGCAGGAATTTCTTGACCCTCTCCGCCGGTGCCGCCGCGGGCGCAGCGCTCGCCGCCTGTGGCAACGAAGGCCCCGGGGGCGGCACCAGCGACGGCGGCGGCGGTGGCGAGGCGACCTACTGGTCGCTCAGCGGTGAGCCGGGCCAGCCGTACCGTCAGGCGGCTGCCGACCGGTGGAACAAGGCCAACCCGGACGCCAAGATCACCCCCACGTTCTTCCAGAACGACGCCTACAAGCAGAAGATCAAGACGGCGCTCGGCGCGAACCAGGCTCCCACCATGATCTGGGGCTGGGGCGGCGGCGGCCTGAAGAGCTACGTCGACGCCGGCCAGGTCGAGGACCTGACCGACTGGCTGAGCCAGAACGCCGCCGTCAAGGACAAGATCCTGCCGTCCTCGTTCGGCGCGGCCACCGTCAACGGCAAGATCTACGCCCTGCCGGTCGAGACGGTCCAGCCGATCGTCCTCTACTACAACAAGAAGGTCTTCGAGCAGGTCGGCGTGCAGCCCCCGCAGACCTACGGCGACATCCTCGCCCTGATCCCGAAGTTCAACGCCAAGGGCATCGCGCCGTTCTCGCTCGCCGGCCAGTCCCGGTGGACGAACATGATGTGGCTCGAGTTCATGCTCGACCGCCAGGCCGGCTCCGAGGTGTTCGACAACGTCTTCGCCGGCAAGCAGGGCGCCTGGTCCGACCCGGCCGTGCTGGACATGCTGACCAAGGTCCAGGACCTGGTGAAGCAGAACGCGTTCCAGAAGGGCTTCGCCTCGACCGTCGCCGACACCAACGCCGACCAGGCCCTGCTCTACACCGGCAAGGCCGCGATGATGGTGCACGGCTCCTGGTCCTACGGCATCCAGAAGGCCAACGGCGGCAAGTTCGTCGCCGACGGCGGCCTGGGCTGGATGAACTTCCCGCCGATCGACGGCGGCAAGGGCGACCCGAGCAACACCGTCGGCAACCCCGGCCAGTACCTGTCGATCTCCTCCAAGGCGACCGCCGAGGCCAAGGAGACCGCCAAGAAGTTCTTCTCCACCACGCTGGTCGACGAGGAGGAGAAGGCCGGCTGGGTCAAGTCCGGTGGTGTGCCGGTGCTCAAGGGCGCTGACAGCCTGTTCACCGGCGACGACGCGCAGTTCCTCAAGGACATGTCGACGATCGCCTCCAACGCCAAGACCTTCGCGCAGTCGTGGGACCAGGCGCTGAGCCCGACCGCCGCCGAGGTGCTGCTGGACAACATCGCCAAGCTGTTCCAGCTGCAGGTCAGCCCGCAGCAGTGGGTCGACAACATGAACGGGGTCATCGGAAAGTGACCACGCTCGCTCCGCCCGTCGTACGAGGTCAGGAGCCCACCAGATCCAGCGGCGGGCGGAGCGGCTCCGTCGTGTGGATGGCCCTGCCCGCGTTCGTGATGTTCGTGTTCTTCGGGATCATCCCGCTGCTCGGCGTGATCGTGCTCAGCTTCGCGACGTGGAACGGCATCTCGCCGACCATCGAGCTGACCGGCCTGACCAGCTGGCGCGCGGCCCTCAGCAACCCGAGCCTGCCGAACGCCATCTGGGTCACCTTCCTGATCATGGCGCTGTCCTGGCTGGTGCAGACCCCGATCTCGATCCTGCTCGGCGTCTTCATGGCGACCAGGAGCCGGTACCGCGGTTTCCTCTCGGTGCTCTACTTCATCCCGCTGCTGCTCAGCTCGGCGGCCATCGCGATCACCTACAAGTCGCTGCTGGACCCCAGCTTCGGGCTCGGCGCCGGCCTCGGGATCGAGTGGCTCAACCAGAACTGGCTCGGCGAGGCCAAGCTGGCGATCGGCACGCTGATCTTCGTCGTCTCCTGGCAGTTCATCCCGTTCCACTCGCTGATCTACCAGGGCGCGGTCCGGCAGATTCCACACTCGATGTACGAGGCGGCGCAGATCGACGGCGCCGGGCGGATCCGCCAGTTCTTCGGCATCACGCTGCCGCAGCTGAAGTACACGATCATCACGTCGTCGACGCTGATGGTGGTGGGCTCGCTGACCTTCTTCGACCTGATCTGGGTGCTCACCGCCGGCGGCCCCGGCGACGCCACCCGCGCCCTCGCGGTGCAGATGTACCAGCAAGGCTTCCAGGCCAGCCTGATGGGTCCGGCCAGCGCGATCGCCGTCATCCTGGTCCTGACCGGCCTCGGCCTCTCGCTGCTGCTGCGGCGGCTGGGCGGCCGGGCCGACGAGAGCCAGCTGGAAGGAGCCTGAGGTGGCGACCATGACCCCCACCCCGGTCGGTACCCGGGCCACCAAGTCGCCGGGAGCTCACGCCCCGCGTAAGTCGAACCGGCGCCGGCTGCGGGAGTACAACTGGATCGGCGGCGGTTTCGGCTGGATCTGGCTGCTCATCGTGATGCTGCCGCTCTACTGGCTGGTCATCACGAGCTTCAAGACCCAGGGGAACTACTTCTTCACCAACCCGCTGAAGCCGCCGAGCGAGTTCACCTTCGAGAACTACCAGTTGGTGATCGAGAGCGACTTCGTCCGCTACTTCACGAACAGCGTCATCGTCACGGCCGGGGCGATCCTGCCGGCCACGCTGATCTCGTTCATGGCGGCGTACGCGATCGTCCGGGGCGCGGGCAACCGCTTCCTCAAGACGGTCAACGGGATCTTCCTGATGGGCCTGGCCATCCCGCTCCAGGCCGTGGTCATCCCGGTCTACCTGATCATCATCAGGATGGAGCTGTACGACACGCTCCAGGCGATCATCCTGCCGTCGATCGCGTTCGCCATCCCGCTGTCGGTGCTGGTGCTCGCCAACTTCATCCGCGACGTCCCGAAGGAGCTCTTCGAGTCGATGCGGATGGACGGCGCCACCGAGTGGGGAACCATGTGGCGGCTGGCCTTCCCGCTCACCCGGCCCGCGCTGGTCACCGTGATGATCTACAACGCGGTGGGGATCTGGAACGGCTTCCTGCTGCCCCTGATCCTCACCCAGAGCCCCGAGCAGGCCACCATCCCGCTCGCGCTAGCCACGTTCCAGACCCAGTTCGGCGTGAACGTCCCGGCGGTCGCCGCGTCGGTCACGCTCACCACGATCCCGATCGTGCTGCTCTACGCGATCGGGCGGCGCCAGCTGGTCAGCGGTCTGACCGCCGGCTTCGGTAAGTGAGCTCAGCCCGGGGGAGCGGTGCTTCCCCGGGCATCAGCTTGCCTCAGTGAGCCCGGGGAGCGCTGCTCCCCGGGCCATCAGCTCGCGTCAGCGTTGGCGGCCGGGGGAGCGGTGCTCTCCCGGACCATCAGCTTCGTGACCAGCTCCACCCGAGGGGTCTCGATGGTCTCGCCGCGTGACAACCGCAACACGGTACGCGCGGCGAGCGCCCCCATCTCGGCCAGCGGCTGACGCACCGTGGTCAGCGGCGGCGACGCCCAGCGCGACTCCGGCAGATCGTCGAAACCGATCACGCTCAGCTGCTCCGGCACCCGCATCCCACGCCGGCGGGCCGCCTCGCACACCCCCAGCGCCATCAGGTCGCTGGAGGCGAAGATCGCCGTCGGCGGGTCGGGCAGGTCGAGCAGCCGGCAGCCGGCGACGAACCCGGACTCGTTGCGGAAGTCGCCCTCCTCGATCAGCGCGTCGTCGGCGTGCAGGCCGGCCGCCTCCAGCGCCGCCCGGTAACCGTCCAGCCGGGCCCGGCTGCACAGCAGATCCTTGGGCCCGGCGACGAAACCGATCCGCCGGTGACCCAGCGACAGCAGATGGTCGGTGGCGGTGCGGCCGCCCGACCAGTTCGTGGCGCCGATCGTCGGCACGTCGGAGGCGGCCCCGCCGGCCGGGTCGATGATCACCACCGGGACCTTGAGCCGGTGCAGCTCGTTGTGCACCGGCTCGGCCACGTCCGACGTCACGAAGATGACGCCGTCGGAGGCCCGGGCCCGCAGATTCTGCAGCCACTGCCGGGTCGCCGTGGTGCGGTGATGCACCTGGGAGACCACGGTGCCGACCCCGCCGGCGTGCGCGACGTCCTCGACGCCGCGGATCAGCTCGAGCGCCCACGGGCTGTCCAGATCGTTGAAGACCAGGTCCACCAGGCGGGCCCGCCCCGAATGCCGAGAGTTGCGGGGCCGGTAATCGTGCTCGCGAAGAAGGCGCTCGATCAGCTCGCGGGTCTGCGGCGAGACGTCGGAGCGTCCGTTGAGCACGCGGGACACCGTCGGAACCGAGACGCCGGCGGCTTGCGCGATGGCCGCGATCGTCACGCGTTGCCGGGCCATGGCCATGGGAGCGCTCCTTACCGCCGGACCGCCTCGGCTGGAACTTTCGGACCCGGCATCGAAATCATGCCACGTCCCTTCGCCATCAGGAAAAGTGGGGAATCACCTCTTCCTGGAAGCGCAGCAGCGGCTCGTGGTCGTAGGCCACCCGCGGCAGGTAGACGATCGCGTAGTCGGCGCCCGCCTCGACGAGCCGCTCCAGCTTGGCGACGTTGTCCGCGCTGGAGTCGGCCAGGTCGACGTTGTAACTCGTGGACTTGATGATCTTGTCGTAGTCGCGGCCCAGCTGCTCGCAGTGCCGTCGCAGGACGGCCGCCTTCTCCCGGAACATCTGCGGGTCGCCGTTGGCGAAGTTGGCGCCGTTCGCGTACTGCGCGACCAGCTTCAGGGTCACCTTCTCCCCGCCGCCGCCGATCCAGAACGACGGGTGCGGCTTGCGGACACCCTTCGGCTCGTTGATCGGCTGGTCGATGTGGTAGTGCTTGCCGGTGAAGACCGGGCGCTCCTCGGTCCACATCTTGTGCACGATCTGGACGCCCTCGCGGAACGCGGCCATCCGCTCGGGCACCTCGGCCCACTCGTAGCCGTACGCCTTCCACTCGTGCTCGTACCACCCGGCGCCGAGCCCCGCGAAAAGCCGCCCGTGACTCGCGACGTCCACCGTCGACGCGATCTTGGCGTAGAGGGCCGGGTGGCGATAGCCGTTGCAGCCCACCATCTGCCCGATGTTGACCCGGCTGGTGTCCCGCGCCAGCGTGGACGTGACGGTCCAGGCCTCGAAGACGGTGTTGACGGTCGGCTCCGGCGTGGTGTGGAAATGGTCGTACACCCACACGCTGTCCCAGGGGCCGGCGTCGGCCAGCTTCGCCACCGCGGTCATCGCCTCGTACTGCTCGACCGGGTCGGCGATCTCGGTCAGGTCCATCCGCCAGCCCTGGGGCACGAAAACCCCGAAACGCATGCTCATGGCCCTCAACCTACCGACCCGGCGCGCCCGCCCGGGCCGCCGGGCCGCATTCCAGCCGGTCAATTCCGGCGCGACGCGACATCCTCGAAGAAACCCTGCCAGGCGTGAGGTGCTCGATGCTCACGAGCAGGTCTTCGCGAACACGAGCAGCCCTCAGCTCGCTGTCTGAGGGCTGCTCGTTCCGTCACTAGCGGAGGCGTTGCGTTGCGGCGCGTGCGGCGCCGGGCTGTTCATCGCGTTCATGGCTGCGATCGCGAAGGGTGGCGCCGGTCGAGCGGCGATGGTTTCGACAGCCGGGCAGCGCCAGGTGTCGCGGCGACGAAGGGATCTTCATCGGGGATCCTCCCGCGCGCCTGGTGCAGCGCGTCGATCGGTCAACGTCCGACCCGGAGCTTGCCCGGCCACTAATCCTATCTATCCTATCGATCATGAGTTGTTGCACGCCGTCGGGCGGACGGCCGGCCACCGCGGTTGCGGCGCCGCAGAGCGGCGCCGGAAACCACCGGATCGAGCAGATCCGGGTGCCTTTCCAGACCTTCGCGATGGGAGACGCCCACGACGACGGCGTACGCGCGGACGGCGAGCAGCCCGTGCACGACGTACGGTTGCCGGCCTTCGGCATCGACGCGACCTCGGTGACCGTGGCCGACTTCCGGGCCTTCGCGATCGCGACCGGATATCGCACCGACGCCGAGCGCTACGGCTGGTCGGCCGTCTTCCACCTGGCCCTCACCGACCCGGACCACGTCGCCGGCCGGATGCACGGCACACCGTGGTGGCTGGGCGTGGAGGGCGCCGACTGGGCGCACCCGGGCGGGCCGTCCGACACCGCCGCCGACGACCACCCGGTGGTGCACGTGAGCTGGAACGACGCGCAGGCCTACTGCGCCTGGGCCGGGCGCGCCCTGCCGTCGGAGGCGCAGTGGGAGTGCGCGGCCCGCGGTGGCCTGCCGTCGCTGCGCTACCCGTGGGGCGACGACCTGCCGGCCGCGGGGCACGCGGTCAACATCTGGCAGGGCGAGTTCCCGGGCCGCAACACCGCCGAGGACGGCTTCGTCACCACCGCGCCGGTGCGGTCGTTCCAGCCCAACGCGTACGGGCTGTGGCAGCCGGTCGGCAACGTGTGGGAGTGGTGCGCGGACTGGTTCTCGCCCACGTACTACGCGAGCTCGCCGGTGGACGACCCGCGCGGGCCGGCCGAGGGTGAGGCGAAGGTGATCCGCGGCGGGTCGTACCTGTGCCACGACTCGTACTGCAACCGCTACCGCAACGCCGCCCGCTCGTCGAACACGCCGGACTCGTCGACCGGCAACACGGGCTTCCGTACGGTTGCCAAAAAATCTTGAAAAGAGACTGGCACTCGCTCGTCGACAGTGCTAAAAAATGTCTTGTCGGCGCAGGTCAGAGAGATCTGGGAGCCGACCTCGGCGATGATTGTGAGCCGAGCGCCACGAGCCGCCGGAGAGGCCGGTGGCTGGTTCGAGGAGGTGGATCCGTGGTGCTGACTTTCGATCCTTTCCGCGAGTTCGACCGCCTGGCCGGGCAGATGCTGGGCACCCCCGCCGTCGCGGGCGGCCCCGCCGTCGCGGCGATGCCGATGGACCTGTACCGATCAGGTGACCACTTCGTGCTGCACTGCGACCTCGCGGGCATCGACCCGGGTTCGGTGCAGGTGGACGTCGACGGCCGGGTCCTGATCATCCGGGCGGAGCGTTCCTCGCGGACCGACGCCGACGTGCAGTGGGTGCGGCGCGAGCGGGTGACCGGCACCTTCGAGCGGCGTCTCACCATCGGTGACGGGCTCGACCTCGACAAGATCGCTGCCACCTGGCAGGACGGCGTGCTCACCGTGACCATTCCGGTGGCGGAGGCCGCGAAGCCGCGCCGCATCGAGATCAACACCGGCAACCACCAGGTCATCGAGGGAACCTCCAAGGACAAGGCCCTCACCAGCTGACACTCCTCCCACCCGCGGCCGGCGCGGCGGTGGCCACTGCTGCCGCGCCGGCGCACGGCCCCGCGCTGGTTCAGCGCGGGACGCCGATTCCGGTCCGGCCACCGCGCGCTGGTTCAGCGCGCGGTGCCGGCTCTGAGGGCGCCGTGGTGGTGATCGGCGTGATCGTCTCCGGCGTCCTCGCCAGCCGCGCGCTCAGCCGGACCGCGGCCGCCGCCCAGCACCTCTACCACGAGAATCTGCTGAGCGAGAAGGCCCTCGCCGAGCTGCAGCGGGTCAGCGTCCAGGTCCGCGTCGACCTGGCCAACCTGCTGATCTCGCGGACCGCCGCGGACGACGCCGAACATCAGAAAGCCGTCGAGGACAATCTGACCGCCTTCGACGAGGAGCTGGCCACCTACCGGGCCGCCGGTCCGGCGGCCGAGCAGTCGGTCATCCCCGGGTTGGAGGACAACTGGCGGGCCTACGCCGGCATCGTCCGGGACAGCCAGATCCCGAACGGGCTGCGCAAGACAGATGGGCCGTGCGCTGGACGCGGGGACGTCGCCCGCACCATCACCGGCGTGGCCGAGGCGGCCCGGTCCACCAGCGAAGGGGTGGTGCGCGCGCAGCGCACCACCACCGACTTGAGCCGGATGTCCTCCGACCTGACCGCGCTGGTCAGCAGCTTCCGCTACTGAACTGCGCGGTCAGAAGCGGAAGACTGCACGGTCAGTAGCGGAAGCTGGTGACGGATCTCAGGAACCCGGCGAGGAGACCACCGGGCGCAGCAGGGGCATCCGCTCCCACACCCGGTGCTTGCCGAGGGCGGCGGCGAGCTGGGCGACGTACCCGTCGTCCACGCTCTTGGCCCGCAGCACGCCCGGCGCAGCCGGGTCGATGCCCGCGGTGAGCAGCAGGCGCTCGCCGTCGCCGACCGCGCCGATCGGCTTGGCGTGCCGGAACGCCTCCTGCAGCAGCAGGGTCAGCTGCAGGTCGAGCAGTTCGCCGGCGCCGTCCGCGATGACCACCGCGTCGAACTCCACCGACCGGGCGGTCTGGAAGGTGCGCTCGGCGATCTCCACGTTGCCGTCACCGGCGAGCTGCCCGCCGATCGGGGCGATCACCCGCAGCACCACGCCCTGCGGCTCGAGCACCTCCCGCAGCTTGGCGATCCCGGACAGGTCGGCGCCCGGCCCGGCGACCACGCCGACCACCCGGCCGGTGATCGGCCAGACCCGGTCGGTGACCTGGGCCAGCGCCGGCGACGGCACGACCTCGACCGGCGGCTTGCCCTCCGGCGCGGGCAGGCCGAGCCCGGCCGCGACCCGCTCGCACAGCTCGGTGTTCACGTTCGCCAGCACCTGCAGCTGCCGCTCGCGGATCTTCTGCTCGTAGCACTTGCTCAGCTCGAAGGTGAACGCCTCCACCATGTGGCCCTGCTCGATCGGGCTGAGGCTGGCGTAGAACAGAGCGGCCTGCGAGTAGTGGTCGGCGAACGAGATCGGGTTGGCCCGGACCTTGTCGCCCTGCACCGGCTTGGGCAGGTGCACATAGCCGCCGACCTCCGGACCGGCCGGCACCGGCCCGTCCTGGCTGAGGCTGTTCGGCAGGTACGGCGCGATGCCGCGGTGCACCACCGACTGGTGCATGCCGTCGCGGAGGTTGTCGTTGACCGGCGCGTGCGCCCGGTTGATCGGCAGCTGGTAGAAGTTCGGCCCGCCCAGCCGGGACAGCTGGGTGTCCAGGTAGGAGAAGAGCCGCGCCTGCAACAGCGGGTCGTTGGTGACCTCGATGCCGGGGACCACGTTGCCCATGTGGAAGGCGATCTGCTCGGTCTCGGCGTGGAAGTTGTCGGTGTTGCGGGTCAGCGTCAGCTTGCCGATCGGCTGGACCGGCGCCAGCTCCTCCGGCACGATCTTCGTCGGGTCGAGCAGGTCGATCCCCTCGAACGACTCGTCCGGGGTGTCCGGCATGACCTGGATGCCGAGCTCCCACTCGGGGAAGAGCCCCGCGTCGATGCTGTCGGTCAGGTCCCGCCGGTGGAAGTCGGGGTCCACGCCCGCGGTGATCTGGGTCTCCTCCCAGACCTGCGAGTGCACGCCGGCCACCGGCTTCCAGTGGAACTTCACCAGCACCGACTTGCCCTCGGCGTCGACCAGCCGGAAGGTGTGTACCCCGAAGCCCTCCATGGTGCGGAACGAGCGCGGGATCGCCCGGTCCGACATGGCCCAGAACACGTGGTGGGTGGCCTCGGTGTGCAGCGAGACGAAATCCCAGAACGTGTCGTGTGCGGTCTGCGCCTGCGGGATCTCCCGGTCCGGGTGCCACTTCGCGGCGTGGATGATGTCCGGGAACTTGATGCCGTCCTGGATGAAGAAGACCGGCATGTTGTTGCCCACCAGGTCGAAGTTGCCCTCGTCGGTGTAGAACTTCGTGGCGAAACCGCGGGTGTCACGGACGGTGTCCGCGGAGCCGCGCGAACCCAGCACGGTGGAGAAGCGGACGAAGACCGGCGTCTCCTTGCCCTTCTCGGCGAGGAACCCGGCGCGGGTCACCGAGGCCGCGGTGCCGTAGGACCGGAACACGCCGTGCGCGCCCGTGCCCCGCGCGTGCACCACCCGCTCCGGGATGCGCTCGTGGTCGAAGTGGGTGATCTTCTCGCGGAGGTGGAAGTCCTCCATCAGCGCCGGGCCCCGCGGCCCGGCCTTCAGCGAGTGATCGGTGTCCGGCAGCCGCACCCCGTGCGCGGTGGTCAGGTAGTCACCGGTCTGCGCCCCCCGCTCCGGCGCGAGCGAGGAGGTCAACGGCGTGGACTCCGCCGGATCCAGCGCCGCCGGGGTGGGAACGGTGGGCTCCGGCTTGCGCGACGATGCCATCTCTGTAACTTCCGATCTACTGGACGACGGGAACGTCTGGCTGCATACCCCGACATCGCGCGTCAGAACGTCGGCGGCGGTACCGTTCCGCGCATGAGTTCGCCGCAGCTGCTCTCCGCGTACGCCGGGCATTGGACCGGGGACGGCACCGGGGTGACCGTGATCCTCCCTCCGCCCGGCACGGTCGGCTCCGGTGAGGTCCGCGGCGGCGCCCCGGCCACCCGCGAGTTCGCCCTGCTCGACCCGGTCCGGCTGGTCGCCCGGGTGGACGCGGTGGTGCTCTCCGGCGGCTCCGCCTTCGGCCTCGCCGCCGGCGACGGGGTGATGGGCCTGCTGCGGGAACGCGAGCAGGGTTTCCCGACCCCGGCCGGCCCGGTGCCGATCGTCGTCGGCATGTCGGTCTTCGACGGCTCGGTCGCCACGGCGCCGCCGGGCGCCGCCGCCGGGCGCGCGGCGGCACTCGCGGCCCTGCGCGGAGATCACTTCGGCCGGGGTACGGTCGGCGCGGGCACCGGCGCGACCACCGGCAAGTGGCGCGGCACCATCGCCCCGGGTGGGATCGGCCAGGCCGAGGGGTACGCGGGAGCCGCCCGGGTCGTGGTGGTCGCCGTGGTCAACGCGTGGGGTGACGTGCTCACCGGCGACGGCCGGCCGCTGTTCGGCGGGGTCCCGGTGACCAGCGTCGACACGCCGTTCGGGATGCAGAACACCACGGTCGCGGTGGTGCTCACCGACGCCCGGCTCAGTAAGACCGACTGCTATCTGCTGGCGCAGAGCGGCCACACCGGGTTCGCGCGGGCGCTGCACCCGGCGCATTCCCGGTTCGACGGGGACGCGGTGGTCGCGCTCGCCTCCGGGGAGGCCGGTGAGGCGGATCTGGAGCTGCTGCGGGCCGTCGTGACGGAGGTGACCGCCGACGCGATCCGCTCCGCCGTCACCTCGTGACGATCTTTGGTGTATCACTGTGGGATGTTGGTTGACTACGCCGCGCCGGTCGCGGCCTCACCGGCTGAGGCGGAAGCCGCGGCCGTGTCGGCGGAGCAGGTCGGTTACGACGGCTTCGCAGCGGCCGAGACCAGGCACGACGTCTTCACCACCCTGGCCCTGGTGGCCCGCGCGACCTCGCGGATAGCGCTGCAGTCGGCGATCGCGGTGGCGTTCGCCCGCAACCCGATGAACGTCGCGGTGCTCGCCAACGACCTGCAGCTGATCTCCGAGGGGCGGTTCCGGCTCGGGCTCGGCTCGCAGGTGCGCCCGCACATCGAGCGGCGGTTCGCGATGCCGTGGAGCCGGCCGGCCGCGCGCATGGAGGAGTTCGTGGCGGCGCTGCGGGCGATCTGGGCGGCGTGGGCGACGGGGGAGCGGCTCGCCTTCCGCGGCGAGTTCTACCGGCACACGCTGATGACCGACTTCTTCAACCCCGGCCCCAATCCGTACGGTAATCCGCCCGTCGCCCTGGCCGCCGTCGGCGAACGGATGATCACCGCGGCCGGCCGGGTCGCGGACGGGATGCTGGTGCACCCGCTGACCAGCGCGGAGTACCTGGGGGAGCGGATCCTGCCGGTGCTCAAGTCGGCCCGCGGCAACCTGGCCGGGTTCCGGCTGGAGATGAGCGCGATGGTGGTGCTAGGCGCCGACGCGCAGCAGCGGGCCCGGGCCGAGGAGGCGGTGCGCGGGCAGATCGCCTTCTACGCTTCCACCCCCGCCTACCGCCCGGTGCTGGAGCTGCACGGGTGGGGCGAGCTGGCGGACCGGCTGAACCTGCTGTCGCGGCGGCAGGCCTGGACCGAGATGGCCGCCGAGATCACCGACGACGTGCTGAACGCGTTCGCCGTCACGGGCGACCCGGCGACCGTGGCGGCCGGGCTGCGTGCCCGGTTCGGCCGGGTGATCGACCGGATCTCGCTCTACACGCCGTACGAGGCGGACCGCTACCAGCTGGCAGCGGTCCGCACCGCACTGCGCTCCGAGCCGGTCAGCGACTAGCTGATCTCGATGGCGTCGACCCGGTTCGGGTAGAAGGCGACGTGGTCCTTGATCGCGGCGACCGCGTCGTAGGGCTCGCGGTACTCCCAGATGGCGTCGACCGACCGCTCGCCGCCGGCCGTGACCGAGTAGTAGCTGGCGTCCCCCTTGTACGGACAGTAGGACGCCGACTCGGTGGGCTCCAGCAAGCTGCGGTCGACGTCGGCGAGCGGAACGTACTGCACCGGCGGGTAACTCGCCTCCTGCAGCGTCAGTGCGTCGTGGGTGTCGGCCACCACCCGGCCGCCGACGGTGACGACGACGTGTTTGCCGGTCGGGGTGACGGTGATCGGATGGTCCGGCCCGGGGTGCAGCCGCGGCTTCATAGCCATCGGGTTTCCCTCCTTGATCGCTGCTTCGACACTACTAGGGTGAGCGCGTGACGACCTCTGCCATCGACGCCGTGACGGCTTCCGGGATCGAGCACGACGTGGTCCGCCACGGTCCGGTGAACAGCGTCGCCGAAGCGGCCGCCGCCCAGCGGGTGGAGGTGCGCGACCTGGTCAAGACGCTGGTCGTGCGCCGCGCCGAGGGCGAGTTCCTGTTCGTGCTGGTGCCCGGCGACCGGGTGATCTCCTGGCCGAAGCTGCGCGCCCTGCTCGGGGTGAACCGGCTGTCCATGCCGGACGCGGCCGCCGCGAAGGAGGCCACCGGCTACGAGCGGGGCACCATCACACCGTTCGGCTCGGCGCGCCCGTGGCCGGTGATCGCCGACGAGCGCGCCCGCGGCCGGACCATCAGCCTGGGCGCCGGCGAGCGCGGCGTCGC
>NZ_JBEZZB010000079.1:0-46728 GCF_040638955.1 Actinoplanes sp. NPDC024001 | reverse complement strand
CCGACCCGCCCGGCCGCCGCAGCCCGGCGCGCCGGGCTTCGCCTCACGGACCAGGCCCGCCGACCCGCCCGGCCGCCGCAGGCCGGCGCGCCGGGCATCGCCTCACGGACCAGGACCGCCGATCCGCCCGGCCGCCGCAGGCGCGCGAAAGCGCTGCAGGCGTTGCCTTGCGGGCCGGGCCGGGCCGGGCCGGGGCGGCCGGTCTGTTTGCGTGGCTACTTCTTCAGCGTGCCGAGGGTGACCTGGACGGTGCGGACCTCGCCGCCGCGGTTCACCACGATGTTGGCGGTTTGGCCCGGTTCGACAGCGCGCAGGGCGGCATAGAGGTCGCCGACGCCGGTCACCGGCCGGTCGCCGAAGCGGACGATCACGTCGCCGGTCTGCGCGGTCGCGGTGGCGGCCGGCCCGCCGGCCTGCACCTGCCGGATCAGTGCGCCCGAGTTCACCTTCGCCCCGAGCGCCTGCGCGACACCGGCGGTCAGCGAGGTGACGGAGACACCGAGGTACGGATGGGTCGCCGACCCGCTCGTCAGCAACTGATCGGCCACGTCGACGACGGTGCTCGCGGGGATCGCGAAGCCCAGCGACACGGCCCCGGCGGCGGGCGGGATGTAGGCCTCGCTGATCCCGACCAGCCGCCCCTGCCGGTCGATCAGCGCGCCGCCGGAGTTGCCCGGTGAGATCGCCGCGTCCGTCTGGATCAGGTCGACCAGCGGGCGGCCACCGGTCGTGGAGAGCGGAATCTGCCGTCCCACGCCGGAGATGATGCCGAGCGTGACCGTGTTCTCGAAGCCCAGCGGGCTGCCGATCACCAGCGCGGTCTCCCCCGTACGCGGCAGGTCCGTGCGCACCGTGATCGTCGGCAGGCCGGTCCGCTGTACCTTCACCACGGCCAGGTCGGTGATCGGATCGGCGCCGGTCACCTGCCCGGCGACCCGGCTGCCGTCGGCGAACGCGACGGTGACGCTGCGGGCGGCGCGGACCACGTGCTCGTTGGTGACGATGACACCGTCGGCCCGGTAGACGACGCCGCTGCCGATGCCGCCCTCACTGGTGTGGATGGTCACCACGGAGGGTTCGGTACGGGCGACGACCTCGGCCATCGGCGCGGTCGTCACGGCCGCGGGTGGGGCCGGCGCGGGTTTCTGCGGCGGCCGGCCGGCCGTCCAGACGCCGGACACCATCGCTGCCACGATCACTCCGGCCAGCGGCCACCCCGCACTACGCATCCGATTACTCCCCCATGAGCGACTAATCCCGACAGGGAGAACATAACGACACGTCAACGACCGCCGTGGCCACTCGTCGTCACACTCATCACTCTGAGTGATTGAGGCGGCCAAGGAATGCGGAGCGATCGAGGTGGCCGGGGAAGGTGGAGCGATCGAGGTGGCCGCGGAAGGCGGAGCGATCGAGGCCGCCGGGGAATGCCGAGTGATTCAGGTGGCCGGGGAATGCGGAGTGATTGAGGCGGCCAGGGAATGGATTCGCGCCCAGGCCGGGGACGACGCTTCGGCCGTCAGCGCGGCCAAGCGGCTGATCGCCGGGTCCGCAGGCAGCTCGGCCTCGACGCTGTCGTCGCGCCCGGCATACCAGCGGCGGGTGCGGGCGGCCAGCTCCGGCAGGCGCGGGTCGTCCGGCGACCAGTCGAAGGCGGCGTCGTAGTCGAGGTACAGCGCGCGAAACTCGGGGTCGGCGATGGCGGCCACCTTGTCCGCGGCCCACGCGGCCGCCTGCTCGGGGGCGACGGCCTGCAGCAGGATCCACAGGTCGCGTTCGAAGCGGACGGTCCGCTCGCTGACCCCGATCTCGCGCAGCCGGGTCAGATAGCCGGCGACCTGCTCGGAGACGAACAACCGGTCGCCGCCGTGCAGCTGGGCGATCCGCTCCCGGACCCGGCGGATCTCGGCGGCCCGCTCCCGCAGGTTCCGGTCGATCTCGTCGATCGCGGCGCCGAACCGCTCCGGGCCGGCGGCGAGCAGCTCCCGGATCCGGGCCAGCGGCACCCCGGCCTGCACCAGGGTCCTGATCTTGACGAGCTGGGTGGCGTGCTCCGCCCCGTACCGTCGATAGCCGGAAGCATCGCGCGGCGGCTCGGGCAGCAGGCCGCGGTCGTGGTAGGTCCGGACTGCCTTGATGGTGACGCCGGCGTAGCCGGCGAGCTGACCGATGGTCAGCAGATGCCGCCCACCGGCCGGCGCGTCAGTCATGGCCCGCATCGTGTCAGACCGATGCGCGGCGGGTCACCCGGCCACCGGAGCTTCGGTACGCACCCCCACCGTGGTACGACACCAGGTAGTGCGGCGGCAGCCCGTCGAGCGGCACACCGGCCGGGGCGAACAGGTTCCGGCCGACCGGCACGTACCGCATCGGCGGGACGCTGAACTCGCCGCCCACGAAACCGGTGAAGATCCGCTCCTGGGACTCGTCGGCCGGCTCGTAGGTGACCAGCTCCTCCAGCTCGCCGTCGACGACCCGGACCTCGACGCGGAGCTGGTTCGACCGGTAGACGCCCGCGTACTGATCGAGGTCGGTCTCCCGCGGTGTGTAGACCGGCGCCGGGACTTCTCCGGCCAGCCAGTGCAGCACCTCGTCGTGCAGGGCCAGCGCCTGCGGGTCGTTGCCGTAGGCGGCGAGAACCAGGTCGCGCTCCGGCAGGACCGCCAGGACCGCCACGCCGCCGGGTGACGCCCCGGACATGGTGAGCACCGTTGTACCCCCGAGGTTCTGCACCAGCCAGCCCAGGCCGACCGGCGAGGTGTTCGGCGTACCCATGTCGTGGTTGACGGTCCGCATGAGGGCGACCGAGGTCTCGGAGAGGACCCGCGCGCCGGAAGGCGCGAGGCCGGCGCCGAGATGGACGCGGCCGAAGGCCAGCAGGTCTTCGACGGTGCCGATCGGCGTGCCGCCGGCCGGCGCCCAGGTCGGCGGCAGCGTGAACATGCCGGTGGGGCGGGCGCCGGCCGGGCCCGGGAAATGGCCGATCGCGGTGGGGTGCAGGATGGCCTGCTCGGCGGAGGTGCAGGCGCGGGCCATGCCGGTGGTGGCGAAGAGGTCGCGTTCGAGCAGGTCGTGGTAGGACAGGCCGGTCACGACCTCGAGCAACCGGCCGGCGACGATCATGCCGCCGTTGGAGTAGCTGACCCGCTCGCCCGGCTCGAAGAGGACACCGCACTCGTGGCCCAGCCGCTCCACATAGCGCCGCAGCGCGTCGCGGCCGGCGTCGTCCGGGAAGAACAGGTCCGCGTCGATCCCGCTGGTGTGCGTGAGCAGGTGCCGCACCCGGATCTTCTCGGCCGCGCCCGGCACGGCCAGCCGGAACTCCGGCAGATGATCGACGACTCGCGCATCCAGGTCGAGGGCGCCGCGCTCGACCTGCCGCATGACCAGCGTGGTCGTCATGATCTTGGTGATCGAGCCGAAGAGGAAGCCGGTGCCGGGGAGCATCGGCGCGGCGGTGGTGAGGTTCGCCGTGCCGTGCGCGGTGACGGCCTGCTCGCCGGCGCGGTAGACGCCGGCGACGAAGCCGGGAACCCCGGTGGTCTCGCAGAACTCGGCGGCCCGCTTGCTGATGTGTGCGATCTCGTTCATGCCGTCGATCGTCGAACCTTGCCCCAGGGGCAAGGTCAAGCCCCGATCGCGGCTTCTCCCACGGGCAGGTTCTCCCCGCGGGTGAGCAGACCGGAAATGGTCACCGCGAGGGTCTGCCGCGTGTCGATCGCCGCCGGGCGGGGCTGACCTACGCGGCCGCCGCCGGGGCGGTCTCGGCCGCCACGACCCGGCCGGTCGCCCGAGTGCAGGCGCGCACCCCCAGCACCACCAGCGGCACGAACATCACGGCGAGGACCGTGGTGGGGATCCAGCCGACCGGCGGCGTCAGGAAGAAGCCCACGGTCGCCACCGCGTACAGGGCGGGGGCCCACCAGCCCAGCACGCCGGCCCGGGCGAAACCGATCAGCATCACCAGCAGGGCCGGGAACAGTAGGAACCCGGTCACCACCCAGGCGGCGGTGCCGCCGAGCCCGTCGGCGCTCTCGAAGATCCGCACCGCGTCGGCCACCGGCAGGCCCCGGTGCAGGGCGATCTTGTAGAAGTCCGAGTACACCTGCCCGGACACGGCGATCATGCCGAGGGCGGCCGGTACCGCGCCGGCCATCGCCAGGACGGCGCCGCGCGGGCCGCGCAGCAGCGACAGCGAGCCGGCGACACCGAGCGCGAGCAGGGCCCAGCCGAAACCGAGCAGGATCGCGGACAGTTGCGCCCGGCCGGGATCGCCGCCGAGGGCGGCCAGATAGGTCGCGCTCTCCAGGTCGGCCTGCGGTGGGACGGTGGCCCAGCCGGCCACTTCGACCAGTACGCCGGCCAGCAGGGCGAGACCGGCCAGGAACCGGCGGCGATCAGCGATGGGATCCAGCATCAACGACACTCCAGGTGGTGGCGCCGCCAGGTCGCGGCGAACAGGCAGGACCGTACGAACCGGCCGCCTCGCCGGGCCTCCGCCGTGGTGCGGAACGTCGCCTCCGCCGCACGACGGAGGCGCTGGTCGTGCCCGGTGCCGTATCGTCCGACGGCCGATGCCGCACCCCGCGGCGCGGGCGGGAAGGGTGAGCTGATGCGCGGTGCCGACAGGTGGGCCGCCCCGGCGCTCGGTCTGCTCCTCGGCCTGGCCGGCTGCTACGAGGCGTACGCGGACGACCTCTGGCGGGACCAGCGCACGGCCGCGGTCGGCGCCGCCGTGGCGTACGGTCTCGCCGTCGCCCTGGCCGGTTACCGGCCGTTACCGGCGCTGGTGCTGATCACCGTGCTCTACCCGGGCTCCAAGCTGGTCGGGCTGACCGACCTCGGCGGCGCCGGACTGGTCGCCATGCTGGCCGTGGTCGGCTGGGCGGCGGCCCGTGCCACCTCGGTCAGGTGGGCCGCCGGGCTGACCGCGGCGCTGGTCGCGGCGTTCGGGATGACCACGGTCAGTGAGGGCGCACCGGCCTGGGATCCGGTGTTCTTCGCGCTCGCCGCGGGCGCGGCCTGGGGCGCGGGCAGCCTGGTGCGGCGCGAGACCGCGCGCTCGGCGGAGCTGGCCGCGCTGGCCGCGCAGCTCGCCGAGGAGCGTGAGCTGCGGACCCGGCAGGCGGTAGCGGCCGAACGGACCCGCATCGCCCGGGAGCTGCACGACGCGGTCGCGCACTCGGTGAGCGTCATGGTCCTGCAGGTCGGCGTGGCCCGCCGTCTCTACGGCCGGCCGGAGGCGGAGCAGCTGCTCGACGAGGTGGAGCGGCTCGGCCGGGAGTCGGTCACCGAGCTGCACCGTACGGTCGGGATCCTGCGCGACGGTGACGAACCGGACGAGCACGCCCCGCAGCCGTCGCTGCGCACGCTGGACACGCTGGCCGAGCAGATCACCACGGCCGGCAGCCCGGTGCGGACGCACGTCGACGGGGAGCCGGTGCCGCTGCCGCCCGGGCTGGAGCTGTCGGCGTACCGGATCGTGCAGGAGGCGCTGACCAACGTGCTGCGCCACGCGCCGGGAGCGTCCGCCGAGGTCCGCCTGACCTACACGCGGGACGCGCTGACCGTGCAGATCACCAACGACGCCCCACCGGCGGCCGGCCCGGCGTCGACGGGCGGCGGTCACGGGCACCTCGGCATGCGCGAACGCGTCACCCTCTACGACGGCGAGCTGCGGATCGGCCCGCGGCCCGGCGGTGGATACCGGGTCACCGCCACGTTCCCGATCGGAAGGCGGCAGCCGTGACCGTCCGTGTGCTCCTCGCCGACGACGAGGCCCTGGTCCGGGCCGGCCTGCGGCTGCTGGTCGACAACGAGCCCGACCTGACCGTGGTCGGCGAGGCCGCGGACGGCGCCGAGGCGGTGGTGCTGGCCGAGCGGACGGATCCGGACGTGATCCTGATGGACATCCGGATGCCCGGGATCGACGGCATCGAGGCGGCCCGGCGGATCATCGCCGCCCGCCCGGGCTGCCGGATCGTCGTGCTGACCACCTTCCGCGAGGACCGCTACCTGCACGAGGCCCTGCGCTCGGGGGTGAGCGGCTTCCTGCTCAAGGTGTCCCCGCCGCAGCAGATGCTCGACGCGATCCGAATCGTCGCCGACGGCGGCGGGCTGATCGACCCGTCGGTCACGCTGCGGGTCATCGAGTCGTTCGCCGGCCTCAGCGCCCGCACCAGCCGCGCCGCGGACCTCGGCCGGCTCTCGCCGCGCGAGCTCGACGTGCTCACGCTGGTGGCGCGCGGCCTGTCGAACGCCGAGATCGCCGCCCGGCTGTTCATCGGCGAGGCGACGGTGAAGACGCACGTGGCGAACTTCCTGGCGAAGCTGGACCTGCGCGACCGGGTGCAGGCGGTGGCGTTCGCCTACGAGAGCGGGCTGATCCGTCCCGGCGAGTGACCGCCGCGCTCACAGCGACAGCAGTTCGGAGACCTGCGGCGAGTAGGTCATGTGCAGCACCAGCGCGGCCGCGCCGACCACGGCCGCGTCCGGGCCCAGCGGGGAGAGCTCGACCTGCACGGTACGGATCCGGCGCGCGAGCGGGCGGGTCGCCAGGGCTTGTTGCACCGCACCACGAAACCGTTCCTCCACGTGCCGGATCCCGTGCCCGCCGAGGACCACCAGATCGACGTCGACGATGTTGACGACGTTGACCACCGCGGTCGCCAGCCAGCCGGCCGCCTCGTCGATGACCGCGGCCGCCAGGGGGTCGCCGGCCGCCGCGGCGAGACGGATGGCGTGGTGGTCCGGCGCGACGAGCGTGGTTCCGGCGTGGTCGCCCGCGGCCAGCCGGCGCCGCGCCTCGGCCTCCAGCGCCGGCGGGTTGATCAGGCTCTCCAGGCAGCCCACGTTGCCGCAGTAGCAGTGCGGCCCGTCCGGGCGCACCGAGGTGTGCCCGAACTCGGCCGCGTTCATCGACCCACCCCGATAGACCTGGTGGCCGAGGATCAGGCCGCCGCCGATGCCCGCGCCGAAGAAGAAGTAGGCGAAATCGGCCACGCCCCGGCCTGCGCCGGCCCAGCGCTCCCCGATCGCCGCGGCGGTCGCGTCGTTGTCCAGGGTCACCGGCAGCCCGGTCGCCCCGGCCAGCATCTCCTTGATCGGCACCCGGCTCCAGCCGGGGAGCTGGGGCGGGTCGACCAGGATGCCCAGGGACTGGTCGATCGGCCCGGGCGTGGCCAGCCCCAGCCCGAGCACCTGGTCGCGCTGCACCCCGGCGGCGGTGAGCACCTCGTCGACCAGCCGGGCGACGGCCTCGGTGATCTCTTCCGGACCGGCCTGGGCGGGGGTCGGCCGCTGCACGGTGACCAGGGGCTGCCCGAGCAGGTCGACGACGACGCAGGACAACTCGTACGGATCGAAGTGGACGCCGATCGCCAGGCCGGCGCCGGCGTTGACGCGCAACCGGGTGCGCGGCTTGCCGCCGTTGGAGGCGCCCGCGCCGTCCTCGCGCACGATGCCCTCGTCGATCAGCCGGCGCACGATGCCGGACACGGTCTGCGGGGTGAGACCGGTGAGCTGCGCTATCTCGATCCGGCTGATGCCGTCGGCGAGCTGGATCTGGTCGAGCACCACGGCCCGGTTGTACTGGCCGACCTTCGGCAGGTTGGTCCCTGTTCGTCGCACGTGCTGAGTCTCCCTGACGGCTCGCAGATCTCGATGTCGCATCAGCGTTGACTTATTAAAACAATTGGATTTACAGTTCCGAAACATCGATCCCGGCCGCCCCTGGAGGCAACATGGGCAGCGCTGCGCCGTTGCTGGAGATGCGATCCATCACGAAGGAGTTCCCCGGCGTCCGGGCACTCTCGGACGTCAACCTGGTGGTCCGGCCCGGCGAGATCCACGCGATCTGCGGGGAGAACGGGGCCGGCAAGTCGACCCTGATGAAGGTGCTCAGCGGGGTGCATCCGCACGGCACCTACACCGGGTCGATCATCTATCAGGGCAGTGAGACCCGGTTCGGTGACATCCGTGCCAGCGAGCAGGCCGGCATCGTGATCATCCATCAGGAACTCGCCCTGGTCCCGGGCATGTCGATCACCGAGAACATCTTCCTCGGCAACGAGCCGCGCCGCTTCGGCCGCATCGACTGGAAGGCCGCCAACCACCGGGCCCTCGAGCTGATGGCGCTGGTCGGGCTCAACGAGGGCCCGGACACCCTGGTCAAGGACATCGGCGTCGGCAAGCAGCAACTGGTCGAGATCGCCAAGGCGTTCGCCAAGGACGTCCGGCTGCTGATCCTCGACGAGCCGACCGCCGCGCTGAACGAGACCGACTCGCGGCACCTGCTCGACCTGCTGCGCGGCTTCAAGGAGCGCGGCATCACCTCCATCATGATCTCGCACAAGCTGAACGAGATCGAGGCGATCGCCGACTCGATCACCATCCTGCGCGACGGCCGGACCATCGAGACCATCGACGTGCACACGGACGGCGCCGACGAGGACCGCATCGTGCGCGGCATGGTCGGCCGCGACCTGGAGAGCCGCTTCCCGGACCACACGCCGACCATCGGCGAGGTCTTCTTCGAGGTGCGCGACTGGACGGTCCGGCACCCGATCTCCACCGAGCGCCTGGTCTGCAAGAACTCCAGCTTCACGGTGCGCCGTGGGGAGATCGTCGGCTTCGCCGGGCTGATGGGCGCCGGCCGCACCGAGCTCGCGATGAGCCTGTTCGGCCGCTCGTACGGGGTGTACCTCAGCGGCCGGGTCATGAAGGACGGCCGGGAGATCGAGCTGAAGTCGGTGGCCGACGCGATCCGGCACGGGCTGGCCTACGTCAGCGAGGACCGCAAGGCGATCGGGCTCAACCTGCTCGACGACATCAAGACCTCGGTGGTCGCGGCCAAGCTGTCGAAGATCACCCGCAACGGGGTGCTGGACGAGGCGGCCGAGTACCACGAGGCCGAGCGGTACCGCCGAAGCCTGCGGATCAAGACGCCGACCGTCGACGAGGGCGTCACCAAGCTCTCCGGCGGCAACCAGCAGAAGGTCGTCCTGGCGAAGTGGATGTTCACCGACCCCGACCTGCTGATCCTCGACGAGCCGACCCGCGGGATCGACGTCGGCGCCAAGTACGAGATCTACGGCATCATCCAGAAACTCGCCGACGAGGGTAAGGGCGTCATCGTCATCTCCTCGGAGCTGCCCGAGCTGATCGGTCTCTGCGACCGCATCTACACCGTCTTCGAAGGCACCATCACCGGCGAGATCGCTCGCCGCGACGCCGACCCGGAACTCCTCATGAAGCAGATGACCTCGATGAAGAAGATGCCGACACGATGAGCCGACTCAAAGACCTACAGAAGAACCTGTTCGGGGGGACCACCTCCAACGCCCGCCAATTCGGCATGATCTTCACGCTGCTGGCGGTCATCCTGTACTTCCAGATCCGGACCGACGGGCTCGCCCTCACCTCCGGCAACCTGATCGCGCTGACCCAGCAGTACGCGTACATCTCGATCCTGTCCATCGGCATGCTGATGGTCATCGTCGCCGGCCACATCGACCTGTCGGTCGGCTCGGTGGCCGCCTTCGTCGGCATCGTGGTGGCCAAGGCGATCACCGAGCACGACGTGCCGTGGCTGCTCGGCATCCTGCTCGGCCTGGTCGTGGGCGCGCTGATCGGCGCCTGGCAGGGGTTCTGGGTCGCCTACGTCGGCATCCCGGCCTTCATCGTCACGCTCGCCGGCATGCTGCTGTTCCGCGGCGGGAACCAGTACATCGGCAACGCCGACACCGTCCCGGTGCCCGAGGGCTTCCGCGAGATCGGCGCCGGTTACCTGCCCGAGTTCGGGCCGAACACCGGTTACAACAACGCCACCCTGCTGCTCGGCCTGGTCGTCTGCCTCGCCGTCATCTGGCGCGAGCTGCGCGCCCGGCAGGTCCGCCAGCAGATGGAGGGCGCCGAGCCGTCACCGCTGTGGATCTCGGTCCTGCGCATCGCGGTGATGGTCGGCGTGATCGTCTTCGCCACGCTGCGGTTCGCCGGCGGCCGGGTCGGCACGAGCTTCCCGATCTCCGGGCTGATCCTCGCCTTCCTGGTGATCATTTACTCCTTCTACACACGCAACACCGCCGGTGGCCGGCACATCTACGCGGTCGGCGGCAACGCCCGCGCCGCGGAGCTGTCCGGCGTCAAACTCCGGCGGGTCAACTTCCTGGTCATGATGAACATGTCGATCCTCGCCGCGCTGGCCGGCATGATCTTCGTGGCCCGGTCCGCGGCCTCCGGCCCGCAGGACGGCCTGAACTGGGAGCTGGACGCCATCGCCGCGGTCTTCATCGGCGGCGCGGCGGTCTCCGGTGGTCTCGGCACGATCGGCGGCGCCATCGTCGGCGGTCTGGTGATGGCCGTGCTCAGCAACGGCCTGCAGCTGATCGGCACCGGCTCCGACATGGTGCAGATCATCAAGGGCCTGTTCCTGCTCGGCGCGGTCGCCCTCGACGTCTACAACAAGAAGCAGGGGCGTTTCTCGATCATCGGATCGCTGATGCGCCCGTTCCGCCGCGACGTTCCGGCCGACCCCGTGGCGCTCGCCGAGGCGAGCCGCGAGGACGACAAGACCCCGGCCGCGCGCTGACCTCTCCCTCCATCGTGCACAGAAGGGTTCCTCAACCATGCGCAAATTACTAGCCGCCGGCGCCGCCGCACTCCTCGCCCTGAGCGTGAGCGCCTGCGGATCCTCCGAGCGTGAAGGCGACAACAGCGGCGGTGACGCCGCCGCGGCCAAGGGCTTCGCCGCGGACGCGCTGATCGGTGTGGCGCTGCCGTCGAAGACCTCGGAGAACTGGGTGCTCGCCGGTGACCTGTTCACCAACGGCCTCAAGGAGGCCGGTTTCCAGGGCGACGTCCAGTACGCCGGCGCGTCGACCACGGTCGCCGACCAGCAGGCCCAGATCACCGCCATGATCACCAAGGGCGCCAAGGTCATCGTGATCGGCGCGACCGACGCCGCCCAGCTCTCCACCCAGGTGGCGCAGGCCAAGCAGTCCGGCGCGATCGTGGTCGCCTACGACCGGCTGATCACCAACACCAAGGACGTCGACTACTACATCGCGTTCGACAACTTCAAGGTCGGCCAGCTGCAGGGCCAGGCCCTGCTGGACGGCATGAAGGCGAAGAAGGCGACCGGCCCGTGGACGATCGAGCTGTTCTCCGGCTCGCCGGACGACAACAACTCCAAGGTCTTCTTCGACGGCGCGATGGACGTCCTCAAGCCGATGATCGACAAGGGTGAGGTCGTCGTCGGCTCCAAGCAGACCGACATCAAGCAGACCGCCACCCAGGGCTGGAAGGCGGAGAACGCCCAGAGCCGGATGGACTCGCTGCTCAACTCCACCTACACCGGCGACAAGACCATCGACGGCGTGCTCTCGCCGAACGACACCCTGGCCCGGGCGATCATCACCTCGGTCAAGGGCGCCGGCAAGCCGATCCCGGTCGTCACCGGCCAGGACTCGGAGGTCGAGTCGGTCAAGTCGATCATGGCGGGTGAGCAGTACTCCACCATCAACAAGGACACCCGCAAGCTGGTCTCCGAGACCATCAACATGGTCAAGACGCTGCAGGCGGGCAACGACCCCAAGGTCAACGACACCAAGTCGTACGACAACGGCGTCAAGGTCGTGCCGGCGTACCTGCTGGAGCCGGTCATCGTGACCAAGGCGAACGCCGCCGAGGCCTACGCCGACGACCCGAAGCTGTCGCCCCTCACCAAGTAGATCCCGGCCGCACACGGGTGTCCCCATCACCGTCCGGGTGGGGGCACCCGGTCGTCCCCAGCGAGCGGAGGACCACGTCGTGGCCATTTCGCCACAGGAGGCGATCCACCGGCGGAACCTCGGCGCGCTGCTGCGCTACGTCCACCTGCGCGGCGCCGCCTCCCGTGCCGAGCTGACCGCCGGCCTCGGCCTGAACCGCAGCACCATCGGCGCGCTCGCCGCCCGGCTCGCCGAGGCCGGCCTGGTCCGCGAGGAGACCCCGCCGTCCGGCGGCCGGGCCGGGCGCCCGTCGCTGATGGTCCGCCCCGATCCCACCAACTTCCACGCGTACGCGCTGAGCGTCGAGGTGGACCGGCTGCGTGCCGCGCGGATCGGTCTCGGCGGCGAGATCCTCGACATCCGTACGGCAGAGCTCGCACCCGGGGCCGACTGCGCCGCCGCCCTCGACCGCCTCGCCGCACTGGTGGACCTGCTGCGGCCCGGGACACCGGCGGGTGGCACCGCCATCGGTGTCGGCGTGGCGCTGGCCGGTGAGACCCGCGGCGCCGACGGCACGATCCGGTTCCGCCCCGCGGGCGCCTGGACGAGCGAGACCGTCAGCGCGGCACTCGGGCTGGACCGCCCCTGCCGGGTCGGCAACCTCGCCGACCTGGCCGCCCGCGCGGAACACGCCCGGGGGTCGGCCCGCGGCCTCGACGACGTCGTCTACCTGCACGGCGACGCCGGCATCAGCGCCGGAATCATCACGAGCGGCCTCGCCGGCACCGGGCGCGGCATCGGCGGCCAGGTCGGGCACATGGTCGTCAACCCGGCCGGCCGGGCCTGCCGGTGCGGATCCCGCGGCTGCTGGGAGACCGAGATCGGCGAACCGGCCGTGGGCGACCGCGCCGGAGTCCTCGCCCTGGTGGCGGCCGCCCGGGCCGGCGAGCCCGCGGCCCGCGACGCGGTGCGGCGCACCGGCGAGTGGCTGGGCCACGGCGTCGCGAACCTGGTGAACATCCTCAACCCGGAGGCCGTCGTCTTCGGCGGCACCCTGCGCGAGATCTACCGGGCCGCGGCCGGGCACGTCCGGGGCCGGCTGCTCGACATGGCGCTGCCGGCCTTCCGGGAACGGCTGCGCCTGAGCGTGCCGGTCCTCGGCGACGACGCCGCGCTGGTGGGCGCCGCCGAACTCGCCTTCGAACAGCTGCTCAACGACCCGCTGAACACGCCGCCGCTCAACGACCCGCTGAACGCGCCGCCGCTCGCCGACCCGCAGAACGCGCCGCCGCTCACCGGCCCGCTGAACGCGCCGCGCGCAACGACTCCCTGAACACCCCGCCGCTCACCGGCCCGCTGAACGCGCCGCGCGCAACGACTCCCTGAACACCCCGCCGCTCAGCGCCCCGCGGAACTCGCCGCCAGCATGAGGTAGCCGCTCGCGGTCCAGGTGTAGGCCCGGTCACGAAGCCCGGCGCCGGTCTCGGCGTCGAAGTTCTCCGCGAAGCCGGACTTCTCGCACAGGGCCAGGAAGCGCGCCCGGATCGTGTCGGCGAGATCCACGTGACCGGCGCGGCGCAGCCCGTCCTCGACGAGGACGGTGGCCGGCGCCCAGATCGGCCCGCGCCAGTAGCCGTCGGCGGTGTACTCCGGCGAGCCGACCGGCTCGGTGGCCAGGCCGTGATCGGTGAGGTGGCCGGCGATGCGGGCGGCGAGTGCCGCGCTGATCCCGGCGGGCAGGTCCTCGCCGAGCACGATCGGCATCAGATCGAGCAGGCTGCCGCTGGGCCGCAACCGTCCGGAGGCCGCCGCCCGGGAGACGAACCGGGAACCGTCCCAGAGTTCGAGCAGGGCGTCCCGCACGGTGCCGGCGGTCTCCCGCCAGTGCCGGGTCTCACCGGGCCGGTCCAGCTCATCGGCGAGATCGGCCAGCTCCCGCAACTGCAGGACCAGGAAGGCGGCCAGGTCGGCGGTCTCGATCACCCGGTCGCCGTCGAAGGTGGTGGCGTTGTCCCAGCCGCTGTCGTTGCCGTGCTGGTAGTGCGGCAGGTCGTGACCGGGGACGCGGCGGTGGTCCAGCCAGAACCGGGTCCAGGCGGCCAGTCGTGCGTACGCCTCACTGAGCTGCGACGTGCTCAGCGTGAGCGACGTGCGCAGCCGGCGCAGGGCCCAGCCGTGGATGGGTGGTTTGACGAAGTTGTACAGCACCTCGGAGTGGGTGATCGAGTCCGGCAGCGCGCCGGCCGGGTCCTGATGGTCGAACGGCAGCTGGAACTGGTCCCAGGCCAGGCCGGGTTCGCCGGCGGCGAGCGCGAGGGCGTTGAAGCAGTGGTCCCAGCTCCAGATCTTGTCCATCCAGTGCTTGGACATCAGCACGCCGGGCCGGACGAGGAAACCGGCCGGGTCCACGGTGGCCGACCAGAGCACGTAGGCGGCCAGTTCGGCGGCCGGGGTCGCCGCGCCGCGCCACGGGGCGATCGCGGCGGCGAAGGCGGCGAACCGGTCCGCGGTCGCGGACGCGGCCCCGTCGAACGAGGGCCCGGTGAACGGCGCGCGCCCGGTCTCGTACTCCTCGATCGCGATCTCCCAGCCCGGCTCGGCGGAGAGGGTGAGGTGGCGATCGGCGCTGCCGAGCGCCTCCACCCCGTCCACGCCGATGAGCGTGCCGGTCAGCACGGTGATCCGGTAGCGGCGGCCGGTCTCGTAGGAGGTCAGCACGTGGGCGTCCGTGACGGGGTCGCGGTAGAGATAGCCGCCGCTGAACGGGGTGAGGCTGGTCGCGGCGACGGCCACTCGCAGGCCGAGGCCGCTGCCGCGGACCCGGACGGTGTCGGCGCTCTGATAGGCGAGTTCGATGCGGCCCGCGTCGTGCTGCCAGGTGAGCAGCGACGGGGTGGCGACGATGCCGGTGTGCGCGCGCCGGCCGTCGTGCAGGGGCACGAACCGCAGGACAGGGTGCATGCCGGTCTGATGGGACACCAGGTGCAGGTCGTCGGCGTGGGTCTTCTCGCCGATGACCTGCGAGATCCCGAACCACGATCCACGGTGGGAGAACGGGATCTCGCGAATGGGGAAGGCGGGCACGCAGAAGATCGTATGTCGCCGCCCGGCTGCCGGGCCGCCGCCGGATCGCGGCGGCCCGGAACCGGACGCCGGTCAGGCGGCTCGCCGGCCCGCGGCCGGCTGGGCGAAGCGTTCCAGTTGGGCCAGGTCGACGGCGCCGGCCATGGCCAGGAAGCCGGCCCGGTTGGGGTGCAGGTGGTCACCCGCGCCGCCGGCACTCGTGTTGGTGTCGTAGGCCGGGAGCAGGTGACCCGGGTTGGCCGGGTCCTCGGTCACGGCGGAGAAGTCGGCGACCCCGTCGAACAGGCCGCTGGTACGGATGAAGTCGTTGATCACCCGGCGCTTGGCGTCGGTCTCCGGGGTGCCGTAGAGGCCGAACTCGGTGCCGGCCGACGGGGTCAGCGTGGCCCCGATGATCTTGATGCCGCGGGCGTGCACCCGGCGGATGATCTCGCGGTAGCCGGCGATCACCTGCTCGGCGGTGGCTCCGCCGCCGCCCAGATCGTTGATGCCCTCCAGCAGGATGACGACGCGCACGCCGGGCCGGTCGAGGACGTCGCGGTCCAGCCGGTCGAGCGCGGGCGGGCCGTCACACGGGGTGCAGCCACCGGGCGGGCGGCCGATCCGGGTGACCATGTTGCCGCCGATCGCCTCGGTGACGACGGAGATCGGGCGTGAATCCGGCCGGCGCGCGTCCAGCCGGCGCTGGAGCACGTCGGGCCACCGGTCGTCGCCGTTGAGGGTCGCGAAGAATCCGTCGGTGATGGAGTCGCCGAACGCCACCACCGTGGCGGCGTCCCGGCGCTGGACCTGGACCTCGGAGACGAAGAACCACGAGGTGGTGGAGTGCGGGAAGGCCGTGTCGGCCACGTCCGCGGTGTGGTCGCCGGCGTTCTGGTCGGAGAGGTAGGAGGTCATGAACGCGGCCGCGTGCCAGGTCATCGGCCCGCTCGCGCCGGCGACGTGCAGGCTGACCGCCAGGCGCTGCGACTGCGCGTCGGTCACCCTGATCCGCACCGGGTCGCTCAGCACGGTCCGGCCGGCCGGGACGGTGACCGAACCCCGGCCGCCGAAGCTGAGCGCCCGGTTGGTGCCGGGTTCGAGGTTGCCCCCGCTGGACTGCAGACCGGCGTACGCCCGGCCGAAGGTCACCGGCCGGGCGCCGAACTCGTTGGTCAGCCGGATCCGCCAGCTCGTGCCCTCGACGCTCGGGTCGACGATCATGCGCAGCGTCTGGTTCCGCGCCTGGTTGTCCGGGAACGCGGCGGTCAGCAGCGGCGCCGTGTTGCCGGGACCGGCCGGCCCCGGCGGCCCGGGCTGGGCGACCGAGTATCCGACGGGGTAGACGCCCTGCGCCGACCCGGTCCAGGCGGCGGCCCAGGAGACCGGCGAGCCCCCGGCGTTGCTGATCGGCTCCTGCGCGACGGCGGCCACCGGCGTGAGAACCACACACGCGAAGGCGGCGACAACAGCTCTGCTCGGACGGGTAATACGCATGGCACTCCCTCGGGAACGTCGAGTCACGGCCAGCTATCGACGTCCATCGTTACCACGGGAGCTTCGCCCCAGCCAGACCCCGCGCCCGCCACCCGCGCGGGCCGGCCGTCAGCTCTCGTGCAGGTGGGCCAGATCCCGGCACAGCGCGGTGGCGCGGTGCACGACCGCTCCGCCGTCGCGACGGCTGACGACCAAACCGGCCTCGCGCAGTGCGGACAGATGCTCCGACGACGACGACACGCTGATACCGACCTGCCGGGCGATCGACGAGGTGGTGTGCCGGCCGGGCCGGGTGGTCTGGATCAGCACCGCGGCGCGGGTCCGGCCGAACAGGCCGCTCAGCGGGTCCACCGGCGGCCGGCGGTCCGGCACGGTCGCCGGCTCGACGGGATAGACCACCAGAGCCGGCCAGCCCGGCAGCACCATCACCCGGGGACGGGGCCCGGCGAACGGTGACGGCAGCAGCATCAGGCCGTGCCCGCCGAGTCGCGCCTCACCGTCCTGCCAGGTGTCGATCTCCAGCACCGGCTCCCGCCACCGGATCGCCCGGTGCAGCCCGGCGAGCAGGCCGTCGGCACCGGCCATCGCGTAACGGTTGGCGGCCTCGCGGACGACCTCACGGTGGGTGCGGTTCAGGGCCGGCCAGTCCGGCGCCAGCACCTGATGAAAGTACGACCGCATCGCCGTGACCAGCGTGTCCAGCACCTCCGGGTCCCCGGCGGCGAACAGGCGGCGTGCGGCACTGGCCGTGGTGTGGGCGTAGGCCGCGGACACCTCGGCCCGGACCCGGCTGGCCGGCGTCGAGCGGATCGCGGCCAGCCCGTCCTCGATGGACGCCAGGCCCTCCCAGGGGGTCATGAAGTCCGGCACGAATCCCTTCACCGGCATCAGATGGTGCAGCGGCCGCACCGCCGGGGCGGACACGGCGACCCGGCGCGCGAGGGTCGGCAGCGAGGCGGCCACGGTCGGCTGCCGCAGGGCCTGGCTGGCGAGGAGCACGGTGCCGGACGGATGCAGCCGGTCGGCGAACCGGATCCGCGTCAGGTCCGCGGGGGTCAGCCACAGACGCAACATCCCGACAGCTTGCCACGCCTTTCGGCACTGGCCGAAACCGTTGCCCGGCCCGGTGCGGTGACCGAGCCTCCTGACGTGGCGGGCGACGGAGACGGGGGACGAGCGGTGCGGCGTACGATCATGGTCTTGGTTCTGGCCTGCGCCATGCTGGCCGGATGCGGCGAGGACGAGCCGGCGGCTCCGGCGCAGCGGCCCGCCGCGGGCGACCACAAACTCACGCTCGAGGTCGGCGGCAAGCAACGCACCTTCGTTCTGCACGCTCCGCCCGGCTACACCGGCGACAAGCCGGTGCCGCTCGTCGTCGGCCTGCACTTCTTCCCCGGGTCCGGCGAGGACCTGAAGAAGATGATCGAGATGGACGCCAAGGCGGACGAGCACGGTTTCCTGGTCGCCTACCCGGACGGGATCTCCGGCGGGTTCAACGCGCTGATCTGCTGCGGCGCGGAGGACGACGTCGCCTTCCTGAAGGCGCTGACCGACCGGCTCATCGCCGACTGGCGGGTGGACCCCGCCCGGGTCTACGCCACCGGCATCTCCAACGGCGGCGACATGAGTTTCCGGGCCGCGGTCGAAGCGACCGGTGTGTTCGCGGCGATCGGGGTGGTCAGCGGCGGGCTCGGCGGTCCCCGGGTGGAGTCACCCGACTTCGTGCCGACGAAGCCGGTCTCCGTGGTGAGCATCATCGGCGGGGCAGACCAGTACTACGACGTCTTCGAGGCCGGTCTGAACACCTGGCGCCAGCGGCTGAAGTGCGAGCCGGTCACCACCCCGCCGAGCGGGAAGGCGAACGTCAAGCGGTCCAGCGCCAGGTGTGCGGACGGCTCGGATGTCGAGGTGTACGTGGTCACCGACATGGGGCATTCCTGGCCGGGAGCGAAGAGCGGGGCGATGGCCGTCCCGGACGCGCCGATCGTGGCGACCGACATCCTCTGGGACTTCTTCGCCGCGCATCCCCGCCTCGGCTGAGCCGCCTATCCCCGCCTCCCCGCCTCGGCTGAGCCGCCCATTCCCGCATCCCCGCCTCGGCTGACCGGTCAGACGACGCGGAAGGTGGCGTCCTGGCGGTCGGTCGCGCTCGAGCCCGCGCTGAGCGGGTCGATGCGCAGCACGTAGCCGGAGTGCCGCAGGTAGCGGTCGGGGAAGTTGTACGACCGGAACGACGACCAGGCGGAGTCGGCCAGGCCGGCGACCCGGGTGAAGGTGGCGTCCGCGCGGAAGGCGGCGGTGTTGTCGTTGGCGTCGAGGCGGATCGCGTAGTTGCTGTGCCGCAGGTAGCGGCCCGGATAGTTGATCGACTCGAAGGACACGCCGGCGGCGTCGGCCAGGCCGGGCACCATGCGCCAGAGCTGGTCCTGGTGCGGGTCGAACGGGTACGCGTCGATGCGGCCGATGCTGTCGGCGTGGCGCACGTACCGGTCGGGGAAGTTGTAGGACTTGAGCCGCACCCAGGCGGGCAGGCTCCAGCGGGCGACCATGCCGTCGTACTCCGCGGCGGTGATGCCGACGATCGAGCCGTGCTTGGCGTTCAGCGGCGGGGTGTAGTCGCGCTGGTTGAGCAGCGTCCAGGCGTTGGCGCCCACGGTGGACGTCGACCAGGCGTAGTAGTCGTTGTTGACCGGGCTGAACGAGTCGCCCCACAGCCGCCAGCCGCTGCCGGTGTTGTTCTTGATCAGCAGCGGGGCCTCGATGGCGTTGCCCTGCCGCAGGCCACCGGTGTAGTTGCTGTAGCTGTTCGCGGCGCCGGTGGACGAGCGGGCCCCGTAGATCAGGCCGTCGGAGAGGTTCTTGTAGTACATGTAGAACGTCGACCCGTCGGCCACGATGTCCGCGTCCAGCACCGGGTAACCCGGGCTGAAGTAGACCTCGTTGGCGCTCACCGTCCGGAAGTCCGAGGTGTAGTTGACCATGAAGACGTCGTTGCCGTTGTTGGCCGAGTAGACGATCGCGTACTGGTTGCGCGACGGCACCCAGAACGCCGTCGGCGCCCACGTGTGGGTGGCCAGCCCGTGCATCCGGATCCGGCGGTAACCGGTGAAGCTGCGCAGGTCGGTGGAGTCCCACACGTGCAGGTACTGGTTGTTCTCGGTGAAGATCCGGCCGCGCAGGTCGGTGGCGAGCACGACGAACGTGCCGTCCTGCTTGCGCAGGATGAACGGGTCGCGCAGGCCGAGGGTGCCGGCGGTCGGGGTGGCCACCGGGTTGTTCTGGTTCAGCGGCCGCCAGTTCAGGCCGTCGGTGCTGACCGCCAGGTGCAGGGCGTAGCTGTCGCCGCTCTGGTTCGGCGTCTCCTTGAAGTAGCCGAAGACGTACGCGGTGTTGGCCGCCGCGGCGGCGCCCGGGGCGGCGGCCACCGCGGCCGCGGAGAGGACGGGGATCATCGCGAACGTTCTGCGGGTCATTGCCATGATGAGCGCTTCCTCCCCTGTCAGGCCGGCGTGAGGCGCCAGAGGTTGTCGGCCGTGCCGTTGTCGGACTCCTGGACGGCGAAGGCGCCCTGGGTGGTGGCGTTGCCGGCGACAGCGAGAAGCTTGCCGCTGTTGACGTTGCGGATCTTGTACGTGCCGTTGCCCTGGTCGAGCAGCTGCCAGCGGTGGTCCGCGGTGCCGTTGTCGTCCCACTGCAGCACGCGGGCGTTGTCGGCGGTCGACATGCCGTCCACGCCGAGGACCTTGCCGCTGTTGAGGTTGCGGAAGCGGACGGCGTTGCCGTCGGCGATCCGGATCCAGCGGTGGTCGGCGGTGCCGGTGTCGCCCCAGATCAGCGCGAGGCCACCGTTGGCCGTCGACATGTCCTGGATGCCGAGGACCAGTCCGGAGGCGGCGTTGACCAGCTTGTACGTCTGGGAGGTGGCCCAGTAGACGGTGTAGTTCATGCCGTGCGCGTCATGGAACGGCACCAGGTTGACGGTGGCGCCGTTGGCTGTGGCGCTGGTCCGGGTGACCGACGCGACGTTGAGCGCGGGCAGCGCGCTCAGCGCGGTGTTGCCGTAGTTGCCGGCCAGCACCATCGGACCGTAGGTGATCGCCTGCACGCCCGGGTTGTCCGGCGTGGGCCGCAGGACCACGCGCATCGGCAGGCGCACGGTGATGGTGTCCCCCGCCGCCCAGGTGCGGGTGACCGTGGCGTAGCCGCCCGCCGCCGGCGACGAGACGACCGACCCGTTGACGCTGATCGTGGCCCCGGAGGTCCAGGACGGGATGCGCACCCGGATGCTCCACGACCCGCTCATCGTCCCGGACAGGGTCAGCGTGCTGGTGTCGCCCGCCGGGAACGTGGTGGCCTGGGTGACCGTGATGCCGCGCTGGGTCCAGTTGAGCGTCGACGGGACGAACAGGTTCACCGTCAGCGTGGTGCCGTTGCGGAAGTAGATCGCCTCCATCAGCCGGGTGTTGACCTCCACGCCGGTGCCCTGACAGCACCAGAAGGTGGTGTAGTCGGTGCTCCAGGTGCCGCCGCCCCAGGCCGGGCCGACGCCGCGGCGGCCGCCGGGGCGCAGCGGGGTGAAGTAGGTGACGTGGCCGTGGCTGTCGGCCGGGTTCTGCGCGCCGATCACGTGGTTGAGCAGCGCCTGCTCGTAGAAGTCGAAGTAGGCGGCCCGGTTCGGGTCGATCAGCCACAGCTCCTGGGTGAGCCGCAGCATGTTGACCGTGTTGCAGTGCTCGCAGGTGTCGTTGGTCAGGTAGGCGGCGATCGCGTTCGGCGGCCGGAAGTGCTCGGCCTGGCTGTTGCCGCCGATCGCGTAGGTGTGCGCGCCCACGGTGATGTTCCAGGCGTTGGCGGCGATGTCGCGGTAGCGGGTGGTGCCGGTCGCCTTGTACTCCCGGGCCGCGCCGATCCACTTGGGCACCTGCGTGTTGGCGTGCAGCCCGTTGAGCCGGTCCTGGTTGGCGGCGAGCGGGTCGAAGACGGTGGCGTGGTCGAAGCGCTGGGCGACGGTCAGCCAGCGCGCGTCGCCGGTCTGCTGGTAGATGTCGGCGAGCACGGCGTTCATGCCGCCGAACTCGGTGCCGAGCATGGCCTGCATCTGCGCCGTGCTGAGCCGGGAGGTCCGGGTGTCCACCCACCCGGCCAGCCGGAGCAGCACGTCGCGGGCCTGGGTGGTGCCGATGTAGCGCCACACGTCGAGCAGTCCGGCGAGCGTCTTGTGGATGCAGTAGTAGGGCACGTTGCCGTTGCTGAGCGTGCGGTTCTCCACCGCGGTGATGTCCGACTCCGGGAAGCCGGAGAGGTAACCGTTCGACGCCTGGCATTTCGCCAGTTCCGCGACCATGTGGTTGGCCTTGTCCCGGCAGACGGTGTCGCCCAGCACCGCCCACGCCTGCGCCCACGCGGTGAGGAAGTGCCCCTGCACGTGGGAGCGGAACGGGAAGGTCGGCGCGTCCCAGCCACCGTTGGCCGCGGCGCCGCCGGTGGACTGGCCGTGGTTGGCCCGGAAGACGTAGAGCAGCCGGTTCACGTCGACGAAGCGCAGGTAGTTGAGGGTGCGGTTCTGGTTGTCCAGGAGACGGCCGGCGGTCAGGCGGACCTGGCCGAGGTCGAAGGCGTAGGCGGCGACGCCCAGGTCGGGACGGACGGGCGGGAGGACCGCGGCGGCGGCGGGGGCGGCGCGCAGGAGGGTGGAACCGGCAGCGGAGGCGAGGGCGGCGCCGAGGATGCTGCGGCGGGTGACGGGAAGCGGGGACATGCCGAACCTCTTCTTGTTATCGATCACAGGACGGGGATCACGCCCGGGGGACGACGGGCGTGGAGATCGGAAGAAGCAGTGTTATCGCTCACATGCTGGCCGACGCCGACGTGACTGTCAACGCATCGATCGAGTCGAGTGGACGAGTTATATTTGTTTGACGTGGCAAGTTTATGGAGGCGGTCATGGCGCAGCGGACGACGGTGACGGTGATCGGCGCGGGCCAGGCCGGGCTCTCCGCCGCCTACCACCTGCAGCGCCGCGGCCTCGGGGACTCGTTCGTGGTGCTCGACGCGGACGCCCGGCCCGGCGGCGCGTGGCAGCACCGCTGGGCGGCCCTGCGGATGGAGACCGTCAACGGCATCTTCGACCTGCCCGGCATGCCACAGCCGGCCGTCGACCCGCGGGAATCGAGCAGTTCCGCCGTACCCCGGTATTTCGCCGCCTATGAGCGCGCCCTCGCGCTGCCGGTGCTGCGGCCGGTGCGCGTGCGCGCCGTGCGGCGCGCCGGTGAGGATCTGCTGGTGGAGACCGACCGGGGTGACTGGCTGACCCGGGCGGTGATCAACGCGACCGGCACCTGGACCAACCCGGTGCTGCCGCGGTATCCGGGCGCGGCGAGCTTCCGGGGCCGCCAGCTGCACACCCGGGACTACGTCGACGCCGCCGAGTTCGCCGGGCAGCGGGTCGCTGTCGTCGGCGGCGGGATCTCCGCGGTGCAGCAGCTGGAGGAGATCTCCCGGGTCGCCACCACGTTCTGGTACACCCGCCGGGAACCGGTGTTCATCGACGAGTTCCGCCCCGAGCACGAGGGCCGCGCCACCATCGCGAAGGTGATCGCCGACGTCGAGGCCGGGCGGCCCACCGGCAGCGTGGTCTCCTACACCGGCCTGGGCTGGACCGGTTACGCGCGCGCCGCGCAGCAGCGCGGCGCGCTGCGGCGGCGACCGATGTTCACCGCGATCGAGCCCTTCGGCGTACGGGAGGCGGACGGCACCCGCACCGAGGTGGACGTCATCCTGTGGGCCACCGGGTTCAAGGCCGCCCTGGCCCACCTGGAGCCGCTGGGGTTGCGCGGCCCACTGGGCGGCATCCCGATGCGGGGCACCCAGGTCGCCGCGGAACCCCGGATCCACCTGATCGGTTACGGCCCGTCGCAGTCCACGGTCGGCGCCAACCGGGCCGGCCGCGAGGCCGTCGCCGCGCTGCAGCGGACGGTTCTGCGGCCGGACCGGGCACCGGTTCAGCCGGTGGCGCCCCGCGCCCGTGCCAGCAGCCGCAGCACGTAGAGCAGCAGGAGCGCCAGCACCACCTCGATGCCGAGGCCGGTGCCGACCGCCAGCGCCTGCGTGAGCGAGAAGTTGTCGAAGTGTGTGACGTGAAAGACGAAGTGTGTGCCGGCGTAGATCAGATATCCGGTGAGCGCCGCCCGGGCGACCTTCTCGTCGAACCGCACGGCGGCCATCACCAGCACCGCGGTCAGCGCCAGCCCGAGGCCGCCGACGTCCGTCACCAGATGCTCGTTGTACGGCGGGTCCAGCCGCACCGTCGGGAAGTCGTCGTAGAACGAGCGCGGGAAGAGGTACTGCCAGGCGGAGACGAACGCCTGCAACGTGGCCAGGACGAACAGGCCGGCCCGCGCCTGCTTGCGGAGCCCGAGCACGGCGGCGTCGGTGGATGTCGGTGTCATACGTCAAGGACGAGCACGCGGTCCGAATCGTGACAGCGACGGCCGTCACAATTATCCGATTTAACCTATATGCCGATGTAACCGGCGATAGCTTTTGCATCCGCACCCCGACCGCTCACCCAGAGAAAGTCGCTCCGTTGCACCTGCTGTTCGCTGCCCCCGCCAACCCGATCACCGTCGTCGCCGTCGGCCTCGTGCTCTGCGCGGTGACCGCCGCGCTGCTCCGCCGCAAGGTCCGGCCCGTGGTCGAGGCAGCCGGCCGGGCCGCGCTGACCCGGCTGCGGCCGTACCTGCCGGCCCGGCTGCGCAACCTGGCCCGCCGGTGCCGCGACCGGATCGACCCGACCGCCGCCCGCTCGGCGCTGGTGACCGGGGTCGCCGCCGCGATCGCCTGGTCCGCGGCCGAGACGCTGAACCTGGCAGGCTCGGTCATCGCGGCCATCTCCGCGACGCTGTCGGTGCAGCTCAGCTCGCACGCCTCGGTACGGGAAGGCACCCAGCGGCTGGTCGGCACCCTCGCCGGGATCGCCGTCGCGGTCGTCGTGTGGCGGGCGTTCGGCATCACCCCCTGGACGATCGCGGTGATCGCCGGGTTCGGCCTCGCCGCCGGCCGGATGCTGCGCCTCGGCGACAGCTCGGTCACCGTGCCGGCCACCTCGCTCGGCATCCTGGTCGCCGGCAGCGCGGTCACCGAGGCCTTCGTCTGGCAGCGCGTGGTGGCGACCGGCCTCGGCATCGTCGTCGGTGTGATCCTGTCCCCGCTGGTCGGCGGCATGACCCCGATCGAACGGGCCCGGCACCGGCTCGCCCAGCTGTCGATCGAGATCGCCCGGCTGCTCGGCGACCTCGGCGCCGGCGTGAACAGCGGCTACGACCGGGAGCGGGCCGCGCAGTGGCTGGCCCGCTCACGCGAACTCAGCCAGGACATCGACGAGGCCGCCGAGGCGGTCGACGAGGCGGCCCGGCAGGCCCGCTGGTCGCTGACCACACCGGTCCGGCAGGTGACCCCGCTGGGCCAGACGCTGCGGGCCCTCGAACACGGGGTGCACCAGGTCAACTCGGTGGCCCGGTCGATGTTCGACGCGACGACGCCGCACTCCCCCGCCGTACCGCAGCAGATCGGCCCGGTGCTGTCGGCCGCCTCGCAGGCCTTCGTCGTGCACGCCTCGCTGGTGGCGGACCCGCACGCGGACGCCACGAACGACGCCGGGCACCTGCACGAGTTGCTCGACGGCCTGCGCGAGGCGCGGCAGCGGACGCTGCGGAAGGTCCGCACCGAGATCGACGACACCGGCGTCCTGGTGCTGACCGGGTCGATCATCACCGACATCGACCGGATGGCCGGCACCCTGGAGCGCTCCGCGCCGGCGCTGGCCGTCGGCGAGCGCGAGCCGGGCCCGGGCATCCCGGCGGTCTCCGAGGTGCTGCCCGCCGTCCGGCTGATCTGGGAGAAGGCGGTGACCACAAGGGCCGGTCGCTGACCGGCTCTCCACACCGAACAATTCGAGATCGAGCACCGCAGGGCCGTCGACACCGAGCTGGCCGCGGTGGACGGCATCATCGAGGCGCTGGACCGGATCACCACGCCGACCTGCGTCGCGTCCAGCGGGAGCCACGAGAAGATGCGCCACACCCTGGGCCGCACCGACCTCTACGAGCGGTTCGCTGGGCGGATCTTCAGCGCCACCGAGGTGGCGCGGGGTAAACCCGCACCCGACCTCTTCCTGCACGCCGCGGCCAGGATGGGCGTGCCACCGGAGGCCTGCGTCGTGGTCGAGGACAGCCAGTACGGCGCGCAGGCCGCCCGCGCCGCCGGAATGCGGTGCCTGGGTTACGCGGGTGGGCTCACCCCTGCCGAGCGGCTCGACGGACCGGGGACCGTGGTCTTCCGGGACATGCGCGACCTTCCGGCTCTGCTGGGCATCCCCCGGGCCGAGTACGCGGAGTAGCGACCCGAACATGCCGCACGTCACCCTCGCCGCACGGTGAGGGAGCCGCCCATGGCCGGTACGGTCGAACGCATGCCCTTCGACTTGTCGCGTGCCCTGCCACGGTGGGTGTGGGCGATCGTCGGCGAGCGCCGGCCGGAGCGCGCGCAGCCGCATGCCGAAGCCGTCGAGGCGAAACGTTATGCCGACGAGCTCTCCGTGGCCGCCGTCCGGGCCGGTGAGGCCGCCGAGCGCTGGCGGGCGCACTGGCAGCAGGCCGACCAGCACGCCGCCGAGGCCTGGCAGGCCTGGCAGGACGCCGAGCAGCGGCTGGCCCGCACCCGCGCCGCCGCGGCGTTCCGGCCGGCGCACAGTTTCCGCACCCCGGCGGAGTTTGCGGACCGCGAGCGCTTCCTGCCCCGCGCGCTCGCGGCCGCCGTCGCCCGCGGGGATCTGCCGGCCACCGTGCTGGGCGACCTGGCCGCCGGCGCCGGCGGCTGGAATCCGCGGCTGCACCCGGTGGAGCAGGAGCTGGTGGTGCACCGGGCCGTCGCCGCGGTCCGCCACCACTGGTTCCAGCAGGCCGTCGCCGCCGAGCAGGCCGCCTGGCACGACGCTCAGCTCGCCGCCACGGCCCGCGACAGCCTGCGCCGGGAGGCGTGGGCCGCCGCCGAGCGGGCCGCCGCGCTGCACCGGCACGCGCCGGGCCGGGAGAGCCGGGTCGCCGCGGCCCGTCGCCCGAGCTGGGTCCAGCAGACCGCCTGAGCCTCAGCGCGCGGCGCGGACAGCAGCCCCACGACGCGATAGGGCGCGTAGCAGACCGTCCGAGCCTCAGCGCACCGCACGGACCGCGGCCACCAGCAACCCCAGGATGCGATAGAGCGCGTAACACACCCACACCCCGAACAGCCCGGCCGCGCCGAAGATCAGTACGGGTCCGACGAACGACGTGGTCTCCACGATCGCGCCGCCGGCGAGGGCGACGGTGGCCACGACGACGAGCCAGGCGACGACACGGCCGGCCGCGGTCAGTGCCAGCCACAGGTCGCCCGCCGATGCGTCACCGATCTCCGGGGCGGCGAGCGGCGCCTGCACCGACAACTCGTCGAGTTGCCGGCCGACGGCCCGGTCGGACTCGGCGGGCGACTCGCGCAGCACCGCGGCCAGGGTCCGCAGACCGCCGGCGTTGCGCAGCCGGCCGGTGCGGGGATCGCCGAGCAGCAGCCACGGCTCAGGGTCTGCGAGCAGCCACGCCTTGCCGTACCCGCGTTTCGATCGGGGCGGCAGCAGGGCGACCGTGCCGGAATGCAGGCTGGTTCGCCGGCTCACGCTGCCGTGCCAGGTGACCAGGTCGGCGCCGTCCAGGGTGGCGGTGCGATCGGCCAGGCTCCGGCAGCCGCTGAAGATCCCGCCCAGGTTCAGTCCGGCCGCGGCGACCGCGATCAGTCCGGCGATCAGCACGACCGCGCCGAGCACCTCGTGCACCCGCGCGGCGAGGATCACCAGGGCCAGCGCGGGCAGCAGCACGAGCAGGTACCACCCGGCGAGCAGCAGCGCGTTGCGCCGGTTCAGCCAGCGCCGCAGCCGGATGTGGTCCGCCGCGCTGGAGAGCGGGTCCAGCACGATCTCGCCGGCCGGCCGGTTCAGGACGGCACACCGGTTGTCCAGCCGGTCGCCGGCCAGGACGGCCAGCTCACGGACGAGCCGGGTCTCGTCGTAGTCCACCTCGCTGAGCTGGAACAACTCCACGGCGGGGCGCCCGTCCACGGACGTCGGCGTCTTCAGCTCGACCCCGGGCACCGGCACCACGAGCACGCGGGGACTCGTCTCGCGCCGCCCGGCCCGCTCCGACTCCTTGGTGATCACCAGCGCGGCGATCTCCTCCCAGCGCAGGTGGCGGCGCAGGTCGGGGGTCCGGACGTCCCACCCGAGACGGTCGACGGTGATCCGGAACGGCAGCAGCGCGTACCGCAGGAACGCGACGCTCAACGCGGCCAGCAGCAGGGCGACGACGGCGCCGATCCACCGGTCGCCCGGCCCGCCGGGCAGGGTGACCATCCGCACCGCGCCGGCGGCCGGCAGGACACCGAGAACCCCCAGGATCAAACGATCAGCGTACGGCCGCCGCAGGATCATCCGTCCATCATCGATCACTGTGGCCACCCTGGTTAGATGGCGGTTGTGGGTTTGTTCGACGGGTTCAGCGGGGTCGCGCGCATCGGGCTGGGTCTGGCCGCCGTCGGCCGCCCCGGATACATCAACCTGGGGCGCAGCCGCGATCTGCCGCCCGAGCGCACCGTCGACGCGATGCGCGAACGCGCCCACGCGCTGCTCGACCAGGCGTACGCGGCCGGCGTCCGCTATTTCGACGTGGCCCGTTCCTACGGCCGGGCCGAGGAGTTCCTCGCCGGGTGGCTGCCGGGCCACGACGACGCGCTGGCCGGCAGCAAGTGGGGTTACACCTACACCGCGGACTGGCAGGTCACGGCCGACGTGCACGAGGTGAAGGACCACAGCGCGGCCACCTTCGAGCGGCAGCTCGGCGAGTCCCGGGCGCTGCTGGGTGGTCGCCTCGGGCTCTACCAGATCCACTCGGTCACCCCGGACAGCCCCGCGCTCACCGACAAGACTTTGCATCGCCGGCTGGCCGCGCAGGGCGCCGTGGTCGGCCTCTCGACCAGCGGGCCACGGCAGGCCGAAGCGATCCGGGCCGCCCTCGACATCGAGGTGGACGGGGTGCCGCTGTTCCGCAGCGTCCAGGCCACCTGGAACCTGCTCGAACCCGGCGCCGGAGCCGCCCTCGCCGACGCGCACGCTCGCGGCCGTACGGTGATCGTCAAGGAAGCCATGGCCAACGGCCGGCTGGCCGGCCGTGCCGAGCTGGGGCCGGAGCCGGACGGCGTGGCGCTCGCCGCCGCGCTGCACCAGCCGTGGGCGACCATCGTGCTGTCCGGCGCGGCCACCGGCGCTCAGCTCGCGTCGAACCTGCGCGCCGCGACGCTCACGCTGACGGCCGCCGAGCTGGACCGGCTGGCCGGGCTGGCCGAGCCGAGCGACCGTTACTGGCGGACCCGCTCCGAGCTGCCCTGGACCTGATCGGTTCCGGCCGTCACTGGGTCTCGAGCATCGGCGCCAGGAACCTGCGGGCGACCTCGCGCAGCTGCTCGGTGTCGTCGAGGTCGACGACCTGACTGGGCGTGACCAGGAACGAGCAGCAGAGCCGGGTCATCAGCTCGGCCACCAGCTCCACGTCCACGCCGGCGGAGATCGTGCCGGCCTGCTGCTCCTGGCGCAGCTGACCGGCGACGAACCGCTGCACGGTGGCGAGGGTGACGCCGCCGTCGCCGATCATCGACGGGATCAGCACGTCGGGCTCGACGCTCATCAGACCGCCGATCAGCGGGTTGCGCCGGATCGCCTGCAGTGAGCTGACGAAGCCCAGCACCACCCGGTCGGCGGCGGTCCGCGCCTGCTGGATCTCCACCTGGAACTGGTCGAAGTAGCGCCGGAACTCGCGCCGGACCACGTGCTCGACCAGCGCGTTCTTGGTCGGGAAGCGGCGGTAGGCGGTGATCCGCGAGATGCCGGCCCGGCGGGCGACGTCGGCCATGGTGGAGCGCCGGATGCCGATGCGGCAGAACTGGTCGTGCGCCGCGTCGAGGATGCGCGCGGTGACCTCGTCGTCGTCGGTGATCTCATCGTCGCGGTCAGCGCGTTCGAGCGCGCCGGCGAGCGCCCGGCCCAGCAGCGAGCCGGCGCCCGGGTCCGCCCAGGGTGCCGCGGGAACGGTCCAGGTCATGGTCGTCCTCCCCGCGAGATACATGGACGGAACTTTGTATCACCTTACCGACCGCCGCAAGCGAATGCCCATCGACAATCATCACCGTAACTCTTGTGAACTCCGCCACTGCGTGCTGTCATGGCTGATACATCAGGCCTCGATGTGTTTCACCGTATCAGCCAGCTTTCGGCCTCGACGGAGGAGGAACGAAGCATGGAACCTCTCACCAGGCGAAACATGTTGAAGACAGGCGGCGCGCTGGGAGCGCTCGGTGCGCTGAGCGTGGCCGCACCGGCGAAGGCGTGGACCTGGTCGGCCAAGGGTTCGGTGGCCGGCACGGGGGCGGGCATCGACCCACGGTGGGTGTGGGACGAGGAGGCCGACCCGCTGGTCGCCTCGCTCATCGACCGCGGCGACGTCCCCATGGTCAACCAGCTCCTGCGCACCTGGACCAAGAACGGTCAGGCGCTGCCCGCCGGGCTGCCGGCCGACCTGCGCGACTTCATGGAGCACGCCCGGCAGCTGCCGTCGTGGGCCGACCCGGCCAAACTCGACCTCGCCTTCGACTTCAACGAGAAACGCGGCCTCTACCTCGGCGTCCTCTACGGACTCGCGAGCGGCATGATGAGCACGGTCATCCCGAAAGAGGCCCTCGCCGTCTACTACTCGCAGGGCGGCGCGGACATGAAGGACCGCATCTCCAAGACCGCCAAACTCGGGTACGACATCGGCGCCGCCAACGCCTACAAGCCCAACGGCGAAATGATCGTGACGGCCGTCAAGACCCGTCTCGTGCACGCCGCGGTGCGCTACCTGCTCCCCCAGTCACCGCACTGGACGCAGGTCGCCGACGAGGACATCCCGATCAGCCAGGCCGACATCATGGTCACCTGGCACAGCCTGCCGACCACGGTCATGCAGAAGCTGACCGCGTGGAAGGTGCCGATCCCGGCCGCCGAGTCCACCGCGTTCCTGCACTCCTGGCAGGTCGGCGCCCACATGCTCGGCGTCAAGGACGAATACATCCCGGCGTCGTGGAGCGAGGCCAACGCGCAGGCCGAGCAGGTGCTGACGCCGATCCTGGCGCCCACCCCGGAAGGCATCAAACTCGCCGACATCCTGCTCAAGCTCGGCACCCCGATCGACGCCGGGCTGCTCAGCAAACCGATCCTCGGCGCGTTCACCCGCTTCATGCTCGGTGACGAGATCGCCGGCTGGCTCAAGATTCCCCGCGAGCCGGTCTGGGACCCGCTGTTGCGCACGGCCTGGGGGCCGTTCGTCGCCGTACGCGAAGGGCTGCTGCCGTTCCCGCTCGCGCCGAAGGCCTACTGGCTCTTCGACGAGTTCCTGCGCAAGGCGGCGCTGCTGTTCCTGTCCGAGGCCCGGCCGATCAGCATCGAGATCCCGGTGACCAACCGCCCCGACTACTCGAAGGGAACCACCCATGGCTGAGCTCAGCCGGCGTGCGCTGCTGCTCTCCGGCGGGGCGCTCGGCGCCTTCGGCAGCCTCGGGATCGCCAACCCGGCCTGGTCGCGGGAGGTGTCCCCGTGGACCTGGTCGCCGACCGGATCGATCGCCGGCAGCGGCACCGGCGCCGATCCCCGGCAGGTGTTCGACACCCTGGCCGACCCGGTCTCGGCCCGGCTGCTCGACACCGGCGCCGTGCCCGAGGTGAACCGGCTGCTGTGGGACTGGACCCGCAACGACCAGCCGCTCCCCGCCGGGTTGCCCGGTTATCTGGTCGACTTCATCGAGCAGGCCCGGGTGCTGCCGGCGTGGGCGGACCGCACCAAACTCGAACGGGCCGCCGAGTTCAACAAGTCGCGCGGGCTCTACCTCAACCTGCTCAACGGGGTCGGCGGCGGCATGCTGAGCACGGCCATCCCCAAGGAGGCGTGGGCGGTCTACTACTCCAAGGGCGGCGCCGACATGGAGGACCGGGTCGCCAAGACGAGCCTGCTCGGGTTCGCCGTCGGGGCGCTCAACGCGTACCGGCCGGACGGCGACTGCATCGTCAACGCGGTCAAGACCCGGCTGGTGCACGCCGCGGTGCGCCACCTGCTGCCGCAGTCGCCGCACTGGAAGTGGGGCCCGCCGATCAGCCAGGAGGACATGCTGGTCACCTGGCACACCCTGCCGACCTACGCGATGCGCAGGATGCGCGAGTGGAAGGTGCCGATCAGCGCCGCGGACTCGCAGGCCTACCTGCACGTCTGGCAGGTCACCGCGCACCTGCTCGGGATCCGCGACGAATACATCCCGGCCACCTGGGCCGCCGCCAACGCCCAGTCCGACCAGGTGCTGCCACCGAACATGGGACCGACCCGCGAGGGCGTCGAACTCACCGACATCCTGCTCGGCCAGCTCGCCGAGCAGACCAGCCCGGGCAGCATCAGCCGGCCCCTGGTCAACGCGCTCGCCCGCTACCTGGTCGGCGATCAGGTCGCGGACTGGGACGGCATCAAGCGCGAACCGGTGTGGGGGCCGCTGATCGCCACCGCCTGGTCGGCCCTGGTGCGGTTCCGCGAGGGCCTGATCCCGCTGCCGCTGGTGCCCGAGGTCGCCTGGGTCATCGACGAGGCGGCCCGGCAGTACATCCTCTTCTACCTGACCAAGGGGAAAGAGACCAAGATCGAGATCCCGACCATCAACCGGCCCGAGTGAGCGATGGCCGCACCCGTCGCACGACGCCGCTTCCTCGGGTACGTCCTGGCCGCCCCGATCCTGGTGACCGCCGCCGACCTGCTCAACCCCGGCCCGGCCGCCGCCGAGCTGACCGAACTGCTCGACCTGAACGACATCATGACCGCGGCCGCGCTGCCGACGTCCGGGCTGATCTCGGTGGAGGTCAACCCGGACGGCACGGTGTCGTTCGCCCTGCCCCGGGCCGAGGTGGGGCAGGGCATCACCACGTCGACCGCCATGCTGATCGCCGAGGAACTGGCCGTGCCGCTGCACCGGGTCCGGGTCACGCTCGCCGACGCGCGGCCGGAACTGCTGTTCAACCAGCTCACCGGCGCGTCGAACACCACGATTTCGACGTACACGCCGATCCGGGTCGCGGCGGCGGTGGCCCGGCAGCGGCTGCTCCAGGCCGCGGCAGCCGAACTCGGCACGGCGGTCGGCGCGCTGCGGCTCGACGACGGGGCGGTCACCGGCCCGGACGGGCGGCGCCTCGGCATCGGCGAGCTCGCGGCGAAAGCGGCCAGCCCGAAAACCCTGTCCATGCCGGTGGAGCTCGCCCCGAGGGAGAGCTTCACCGTCATCGGCAAACCGCACAACCGCATCGACGCGCTCGACGCGGTGACCGGGCGCAAGAAGTTCGCGATGGACCTCGACGTCGCCGGGGCGAAACCGACCATGCTGTGCCGGCCGCCGACCATCAACGGCAAGGTCGGCACGGTCGACAACCTCGCCGACGTACGGGCCATGCCGGGCGTCACCGACGTGGTGCCGGTCTCGGCCGGCGTGGCAGTGCGGGCCGAGACGTTCGGCCAGTGCATCGATGCGGTGCGCGCGCTGCGGGTGAACTGGCGGGCCGGCACCGTCGAGGGCAAATCCGACGAGAGCGTGCTGCGGGAGCTGGCCGCCGCGGAACTGCCGCTCGGGCCGCGTCCGCTCACCCCGGTCGTGGAAGGACGGTTCACGTTCTACTTCCGCAGCAACAGCGCGCTGGAGACGAATTGCGCGATCGCGGACGTCCGCGCCGACCGGGCGGAGATCTGGTCGGCGCTGAAATCACCGATCGTCGCCAAGCAGACCATCGCGGCACGGCTCGGGCTGCCACCCGGCAAAGTCACCGTGCACGTGACCGAAGGAGGCGGGTCGTTCGGGCGCAAGCTGTTCTTCGACGCCGCGCTGGAAGCCGCCGAGGTGTCGCAGAAGATCGGCAAGCCGGTGAAGCTGATGTGGCACCGCGCGGACGACTCGCGGCAAGGGCGCACCCACCCGATGGCGACGTCGCGGGTGCGCATCGCGTACGCGGGAGACGTCGTGCTCGGCTATGAGCAGCGGCATACCAGCGTCACCACCGACCTCGGGCACGGGCTGGGCGAGCTGTTCACGGCCATGGCGGCGAAACTGCCGATCGGGGACGCGGCGTTCGCGCAGACGTTCTTCCAGTTCAGTCACACGTCGCCGTACCGGTTCGGGGTGCACAGCCGGCTGCTCAACGAGACCGGCAAAGGGTTCAACACCGGCAGCATGCGCAACGTCTACTCCCCCGACACCACGTGCGCCCGGGAACTGATGGTGGACCGGCTGGCGGCGCGGACGGGCCGGGATCCGTACCGGATGCGGCTCGATCTCCTGCGTGACTCGCGGGCGCGTGCCGTACTGAAAAAGGTCGGTGACGTGGGCGGCTGGGGCCGCGCGATGCCGGCCGGCACCGCGCAGGGGATCGCGTTCCACTCCGAGTACAAGGCGGCCAGCGCCGCCCTGGTGGAGATCGACTGCCGGCCGGAGACGGTGGGGCGGCAGATCCGCGACGGGGTGGGCGGGCCGCGCGTCACGCGGGTGGTCTTCGCGGTGGACGTGGGGCTGGCGGTCAACCCGCGCGGGCTGCAGGCGCAGATGATGGGCTGCGTCATGGACGGCATCGCGCTGGCGCTGACCTCCAGCCTGCACCTGCGGGACGGGTACTTCCTGGAGGCCAGCTGGGACAACTACTTCTACACGCGGCAGTGGAACACGCCACCGGAACTGGAGATCATCGTCATGCCGAGCAGCTCCGACCAGCCGGGTGGCGCCGGCGAACTCGGCGTGGCGGCGGCGATGGCGGCGGTGGCGTGCGCCTACGGGCGGGCCACCGGGACCATGCCGACCAGCTTTCCGATCAACCACGGGACGTTGTCGTTCACGCCGAAACCGACCGTGCCGCCGATCCCCGCCTCGCCGATGGACGGAGTTGCCGGTGCCTGAACACACCTTCCGGGTCAACGGTGAGCAGGTGACCGTGGACGTCGCCGACGATGTTCGCCTGCTGTGGGTGTTGCGCGACATCCTCGGGGTGACCGGTCCCAAGTACGGGTGCGGCATCGCTGTGTGCCGGGCGTGCACCAGCCACCTGAACGGGCGGGCGGTGACGCCGTGCGCGATCCCGGTGAAGGACCTGCGGCCGGACGACGAGGTGGTGACCATCGAAGGGCTGCCGGCGACGGCCGGCGCCGCACTGCACCCGATGCAGCAGGCCTGGCTCGATCACGATGTGGTCCAGTGCGGATACTGCCAGCCGGGGCAGATCATGGCGGCGGTGGCGCTGGTCCGGCGGGTCGCGGCCGAGGGCCGGGAGATCACCGACGCCGACCTGGACAGCCTGCGCAACGTGTGCCGCTGCGGCACCTATCCCCGTATCCGCGCGGCGATCCGCGCGGCCGCCAAGAACATGTGACCCGCCGGCGGCCGGCGACCCGCTCGCCGGCCGCCGCCGATCGCGCCGTGGCATGCCTGGTCGGCGGAACTCAGTGGCCTGTTCTTGTTGATCAACCTATGGTTGACGAATGCCGGTGGTGAGGTCGCGCTCGCTCGCCGTCACCGTGGTGGCGGCTGTTCGTGCTGCCTGCACGACGTCCGCACCGGCTCAGCCGGATCTCAAGCCGGCCGACCGTGGCCCGCCGGCGGACGCACCTACTCCCGACTGACCGCCAGGGCGAAGCTGATGAGCTTCGGCCCTTTTTTCTTATCCGGCACCGCAGGAAAGAGGATCACTGTGACCGCTCCTTTCGTTTCGACCGTTCCCGCCCGTTCGGCCGCCGCTCTCGCCGTTGACCTCGGCAGTTGCACCGCTGGTGTCTGGGCTACGCACCAGGGAGCGGTCAGTGGGCCGAGCGGTGACGGCGGCGCGCTGGTCAGGCGCGGACGGGTCGTCGACTTCGACGGGTGTGTCGAGCTGTTGACCCAGTTGGCGCAGCGCTACCCGCAGCCGGTGCCCGCCGCCGCGGTCGCCGTCATCTGCCGGCCGGTGCTGGCCACCGACTCCGAACAGGCCGACATGCGCCGCGTCGTGGACGCCGCCTTCGCGCCTCGCCGGACCCTGTTCATCGACACCGTGCGTGCCGCCGCGATCGGTTCCGGGGCCGCCACCGGCTCGCTGCTGGTCGCCGACGTGGGCGCGCAGCTCACCGAGGTCGCGCTGCTGAAGCGCGGCCGCGTCACCGAGGCCCGCCGCCGCGACATCGGCACCCGCGATCTCGGCTCGGGCGCCACCATCGATCTGATCACCGACGTCGTCGCCCAGCACCTCGACGACCTGCGGGCCGCCTGCCCCGCCTCCGACATGCAGCAGGCCACCGCCCGCGGGCTTCTCCTGGTCGGCGACGGCGCCACCCATCCCGACCTGTCGTCAGCCCTGGCCGGCACGCTGAAGCTGCGCGTGCACCGAGCCGCAGCGCCCCGCACCGCAGCCCTCGACGGCGCCGGCATCGCCGCCACATCGGCCCTGCGCCACCCCGCCCTAGCCTGACCCGCATCAGGCCGCACGCCGAGCCGCTTCGACCGACCGCCCACCCGGCGGCACGCCGAGGCAAGCCGCATCGATGCGGCTGGGCGGCCCACCGGCAGCATCCAGGACAGGGTCAAGCCGATGCCGCCCGCTTGGCTGACCGTCAGTGTCGGCTCAGGCCGGTCGAAGCTGCTCTCGGGGCAGCCGGAAGAACCGGCTGGTCGCCAGGGCTGTGTGGGCGCGCTCGGGACAGCACTGAGAGCCAGCTGACCAAGATCGGCGTGCGTTCACGACCCACGCGCACCCGCCGGAGGCAAACCCAGCCGGTGTCGCCTTGCGGGCCGATCGGTGGGTGGGGCGTTCAAGGAGGTTGAGGCACTTGAGTTCGCTATGGGTGTCGTTCGCCGGTGACTCCGATCGGGCGGTTGTCCGGGAGTCGGCTCGCCGGTTCCTCGACGGCTGGCTCACGCCGGGGCTCGTCGAGGAGACACTGACGGTGATCGGTGAGCTCGTCACCGATGTGCTTCGGCATGCGGGCAGCGGGGAGCTGGTGCTGAGCCGCCGGGACAGCACGGTGCTCGTGGAGGTTCTCGACCGCTTCAGCGCCGGCGACGGCCGGCCGCCGGTGGTGCCGGCGCACGCCTGCGGCTGGGGCGCGCATCCCGCCGGCGCCGGCCAGGTGGTCTGGGTGGAGATGCCGCTCGCCGAGCCGGGGCGGCAGCAGGGTGACGGAGTGGGGGTCGGGTCAGGCGGATGAGGGCGCGCTCGTGGAGGAGCCGGGTCGGCCGCAGTCGGAGCTGAGCGCCTCGTCCTGATCGACGGTCCAGTCACCGGTGGTAAGGCGGGGTGCGCATCGCGAGGTTGACCATGCGGAGGCCGACGTCGATGTCCAGCACCACGGGGGTACGACATCCCGCACTGACAGATCTCCGCCGGATCGGTTCCGCGGGGCCGTCGGGAGTGGCAGCTTGGTCACGATGGCTTCTCAGGGCGAGCGGCGTCTCAGGCGGCTGCGGTGGGCCGCCGGCGCGGCACTGGTGCTCGCCGTCGCGGCGATCATCGTCGTCTACGTCACCGTGGAGATCTGTGACCAGCAGCTGAGCTCCACCGGCGCGGTGGTCGACGTCTGCCGGCACCCGCGGGTCACCGATCCGCCCGTGCTGGCTCTCGGCGTGATGATCCTGGCTTGCCTCGGGGCCTACTTCTCCAAGGCTTCCGCCTACGGCATCGCCCTGGAACGCGCCGTCGAGGACGCCAAACGGACCGCGGAGGAGGCCGCCCGCGAGGTGCGGCAGACCCATGAGCGGGTCCGGGAGACCGCTGCGGACCTCGGCGAGGGTGTGCGCCAAGCGCTGCGTCAGACGCCGGCCGGGACGGACGCGGATCCGATCCGGCAGCTGGCCGCCCGCTACAACGAGTGCCGCTGGACGTTGCCCGGTGGACCGGCCCGGACCGAGAAGATGACCGCGCTGGCGTACGAGATGATCGCCGTGCTGCGCCGCCGGCCGGACTTCGATGTCGGCGCCCACCTGCGCTGTCCCGACCGGGGCATGCGCCTGGCGGCCGCCGCCTGTCTTTACGCGAACCCGGATCCGGCGTGGGCCGGCCGGCTGGCGCAGGCGGCCGTCGCCGAGGACAAGCCGTTCAACGAGTACTGGGCGCTGCGGGCGCTGAGCAAGGTGCTGGAGGGTCACCCCGGGGCGCTGGACGACACGGCCCGGACCCTGCTGCGCCAGCGCCGGGCCCTGCTGAACTCGGGGACCGACCGCACCCGCCTCATCGACCAGCTGCTGCGCGACTCTCCGTGACCGGCACGTGCTGCTCGAGGAAGCGCAGGATGCGGGTGGAGACCGACGGGTAGTCGGGGTGGCCGGGGTTGAGGAACTGGCCGTGCCCGGCCCCGCGGACCACGACGAACTCCTTCTGCCAGGGCGCCGCCCGGTACGCCGCCCGCCCGGCGCTGATCGGCACCACCGGGTCCTCGTCGCCGTGCAGGAACAGCATCGGGGCGCCGGGCCCGGCGAACGCGGTCGGCGGCCGGCGCCCGGAGACCGACACGGCAGCGCGAAGCGCCGGTGAGTGACCGTCCCGGAACAGGCCGAGGGTGGTGGTGCCGCCGGCCGAGAAGCCGACCGCCGCGACCCGGTCCAGGTCCAGGTGGGCGGCGAGGTCACCGGCAGCCAGCTGCTTCAGCACGTACGCCGCGTCGGCGGGCTGGCGCCGGATGTCGCTCGCGTCGACCTTGACCCGGCCGTTGGTCCGCGGATAGGTCGGCGCGGCGACCACGTAACCCGCCTTCGCCCACGTCTCGGCGAGCGGAGCGAACTGTTCGGGCAGTCCACCGAGCCCGTGGCTGAACAACACGATCGGGTGTCGCCCGGCGAGCTCACCTTCGTACCAGATCGTGGTGGGCAACGGCCGGTCCGTGCCGCGCGCGAGGTGGATGACACGCGTGACCACCGCCGGTGCCGCGGCGGCCTGCGCCCGCGGTCCGGTGCCGCACCCCGCCACCAGCAGCAACAGAGCCGCCACCATCGCCACGATCCGCACGCCGTGACTGTATGGAGATGCGCCAACCCGTGACGACCGCGTTGCAGGCGGTGTAATGCCCCCTTTCGGCTGGGTGAGGTCACCGATCGGTCACCGGAGCTGGCCGGCCGCCAGACCGCTCTGCACCTGCCGGTGGAACAGCAGGTAGCCGGCGATGACGGGCAGCATCGCGATGGTCATCCCGGCGAACAGGCCGCTGAAGTCGCCGCGGTATCCCTCGTTCACGGCGAGGGCGGTCAGGCCCTGCGCCAGCACCCACTTCTTCTCGGCGCCCTCGCCCTGCATCAGCACGATGGGCAGGACGTACTGGTTCCACTGGAACAGGAAGTTGAAGATGCCGACGCTGACCAGCCCGGGGCGGGCCATCGGCAGCATCACCCGGAAGAACAACCCGAAGTGGCCGCAGCCGTCGACCATCGCGGCCTCGGCGACCGAGGTGGGCAGGGTCCGGAAGAACGCGGTCAGGAAGAACACCGTGAACGGCAGCGAATAGGCGGCGTAGACCAGGGTGAGGCCGGGCAGGGTGCCGAGCAGGCCGAGGTTGCGCACCACGAAGAAGAGCGGCACGAGAGCCAGGAAGACCGGGAACATCATGCCGCCGACGAACGCGTAGTAGACGACCCGGTTGCCGCGGAACCGGTAGCGGGCCAGGACGTACGCGGCCATCGCGCCGAACAGCATGGTGAGGATCAGCGCCCCGGTCACCACGATGGCGCTGTTCAGGAAGTAACGGCCGATGTGCGCCTCGTTCCAGGCGCGGCCCCAGTTCTCCCAGCGCAGCTCGGACGGCAGGCTCCACGGGTCGGTGAGGATCTCGGTGTCGCTCTTGAACGAGCTGAGCACCGCCCACACCAGCGGCAGGGTGGTGACCAGCGCCCAGACGGTCAGGAACAGGTGCGAGAGGACCGGCGGCCGGGTGCGGGCGGGCGGCGCGGCGACCGGCGGCGACTCACGGCGAGTCTCCAAGAGAAGGGCCATCAGAGCTCCACCCGCTCACGCCTGGTGACCTGCAGGAACATGGTGGCCACGGTGAGCGTCAGGAAGAACATCGCCACCCCGATCGCGGAGGCGTAGCCGAACTGCCCGTCGCCGAACGCGGTCTTGTAGAGGCGCAGGCCGACCACGTCCGACGACGAGCTGGGCCCGCCGTCGGTGATGATCTGCACGACGGCGAACCCGTCGATCGCGATGATCGCCAGGTACACCCAGGCCACCTGGATGGTGTCCCAGACCAGCGGCACGGTGATCCGGACCAGCGTGGTGATCCGGCTGGCGCCGTCGAGCAGCGCCGCCTCGTAGAGGTCGCGGGGAATGGACTGCATGGCCGCGCTGAACAGGACCACGTAGAAGCCGACGTTCATCCAGATCAGCACGACCATGACGCACCAGAAGGAGAACCGGGGGTCGCCCAGCCAGGCCATCGCCAGCCCGTCCAGGCCGACCGCCCGCAGCGCGCCGTTGATCATGCCGGTGTGCGGGGCGTACATCTCCTTCCAGAGCACGCCGATGATGGCGACCGACAGCACCTGCGGGAAGAAGTAGACGACCCGGTAGAAGCCGGCGCCGCGCACGCCGTGCACGCCGACCCGGTCGGCCCGGCCACCCACGCTGATCATCGAGGCGAAGAAGAGCCCGAGCAGGATCGTCACCACCGGCAGCAGCAGGAGCAGCAGGCCGTTGTGGCGCAGCGCGTTCCAGAAATAGCCGTCGTCGAACAGGCGCCGGAAGTTGTCCAGGCCGATGAACTCGTACGTCGGCGACAGCCCACTCCAGTCGGTGCCGGAGATCTGGAACGCCTGCGCGTACGGCGAGACGACGAAGATGCCGTAGAGCAGCAGCGGCGGGATCAGGAAGACGGCGATGAACAGCCGCTTGCCTCCCACGTCAGGCCCGCTTGTACTTCTTGATCGCGGGGTCCTTGGCGAACTCGTCGGCGGACTGCTGCACCTTGTCGCACCACTGCGCGGCGGTGATCCGCTTGGCGAACAGCTCGGCGCACGCCGCATCCACCCGCTCGCGCTCCAGCTTGCGGTAGTACGAGTTGTACAGCCAGGTGAACGCGGTCCCGTGGGAGGCCTCGATCAGCCTGGTCACCGAGGTGAGGCCGGGGCCGAGTTCGATGCCGGCGCTGGAGCCCTGCACCGCGGTGAGGCTGCTGACCTTGCGGGTGAAGTCGGAGGCGCCCTTCTGCGAGAGCATCACCCGCAGGTATTCCAGGCCGCCACGGACGTTCTTGCCCTTGGCCGGGACGATGAACGGCTCGCTGCCGGTGCCGCGGAACGCCTCGTACGGCATCTTGTCGCTGGTGGTGAGGCTGGGCGTGGGCGCGACGGCCATCCGGAAGTCCGGCGGGGTGACCGCTTTCTGCTCGTTCTCCAGCCAGGATCCGCAGGACAGGAACGCGGCCTTGCCCCGGCACCACTCGGTCTGCGACTGGATGTGGTCCATGCCCGCCGCGCCGGGCTGCAGGTATCCGTCGACGGCGAGCTGGTAGTACGCCTCCGCGGCGGCCTTGACCGCCTCGTGCCTCCAGGCGTTCGGCTCCAGGTTGTCGATCGCCTTGAGCACGTCGAGGCCGCCCATCTTGCCGGCGGCGGCGAGGATCGGCCAGCTCATGTAACGGGAGTGCTTGCCCGGGTAGGTCCACGGCGCGATGCCGGCCGCCTTGATCGTCTTGCAGAGGGCGATCATCTCGTCCCAGGTCTTCGGGTACTCCCAGCCCTTGGCCTCGAACAGCTTCTGCGAGTACCAGATGCCGTAGGCAGAGTAGGCGTAGTTGAGCGAGAGGAACTTGCCGTCGTAGGAGCCGACGTCGACGATGCCGGGCAACAGCGTGTCGCGGACCTTCTTGTTCGGGTCGTCCAGGCTCGGGGCGTCGAGCAGCTCACCGAGGTCGGCGAGCGCGCCCTGCGAGACCAGGCCGTTGAAGTCGATCTGGCTGCCGCCGGAGTTGTTCACCACGTCCGGCGGGTCACCGGCGACGAACCGGGGCTGCAGCGTCTCGGCGATCTGCTGGGTCGCCGAGTGCTTGATCTGCGCCTTCGGGTAACGCTCGGTGTACATGGCCTCGTGGGCCTTGGCGTACTCCTCACCGAAGCCGCCGTTGAAGATGACCACCTCCAGCGGCGCGTCCTCCTTGACGCCGAGCGGGTTGGCCGAGCTGGCCTCGCCCTTGGCGGCGTCCGGGGAGTCGTCGCCGCCCATGGCGCAGCCGCCCAGCGTGCCGGCCGCGGCGACACCGGCCGCACCCTGCAGCAGCACGCGCCGACTGATTCTGTATGTCATGTCCCGACTCCCGTCTCTACTTCGGTGAAGGGGTCCAGCCGTCGGCGGCGAGCGCAGTCGTGCCGTCGACGAGAATCGCTCCGGGCTCGATCACCCGGACGCGGTCGATGAGGACGCCGCGGCCCTGCGAGGCGGCGTCGGTGCGGTAGGTGAACCGCAGCTGGGTCGTCCCGGCCGGCACCCCGGCGGTGGCCACCCACCAGTGGCGGCCGCCGAAGCCGGTGAACGTGCCGTCGCCGGCCACCACCGAGCGGCCGGAGCGCAGCGTGGACGGCAGCGGCGCCCAGGTCACCCCGTCCGGCGACGACTCGACCGCGGCGACGTCGAGACGGGGCTCGGTGTCGTACCAGATCAGGAAGGAAGCCCGCGCCTGCGCGCCTGCCGCGCGCCGCAGCGGCGCCGTCAGGGTCATCACGGCGCTGTCGCGCCGCTCGGTCCGCCAGGGTTCGGCGCCGGGCGGCAGGTGGATGCGGTGGGCAGCGGCAAAGGTACGGGCGAGAGCACGCCGCGCGACGTTGTTGCTGCCCCACGCGCGGTCCGGGTGCACCCGGTTGCTGAGCAGGATCAGGAACGAGTGGTCGAGCGGGTCGATCACGATCGAGGTGCCGGTGAAGCCGGTGTGCCCGAAAGTGACCGGCGAGGTCATCCCGTCCATGTACCAGTGCTTGGCGAGTTCGAAGCCGAGGCCGCGGGCGCTCTCCGGGTATTGCGGGAGCAGGTCGGCGTTGTAGTTGACCAGCGCCTGGCGGACCATCGCGGTGGACAGGATCCGCCGGCCGCGGTAACTGCCGCCGTTGAGCAGCGTCTGGCACAGGATCGCCAGGTCGTCGGCGGTGGAGAAGATCCCGGCGTGCCCGACGACGCCGCCGAGCGACCACGCGTTCTCGTCGTGCACCTGGCCCCAGACGACGCCGCGGCCGACGTACGGCTGGTATTCGGTCGCGGCGGTCTGCTCGCGCAGCTCCGGGGCCGGGTTGTAGCCGGTGTCGCGCATGCGCAGCGGCCCGGTGACGCCGTCGCGGACCGCGTCGGCCAGGTTCTTGCCGGTGACCCGCTCGATCAGCACGCCGAGCGCGATCAGCCCGATGTCGGAGTAGACGTATTGCGCACCGGGCGTGGTGCCGGCGGTGACCGGGGTGGTCAGGGCGGCGGCGAGACGCTGCTCGGCGGTGGGGTAGAGCGAGTAGAACGCCCGGAACGCCGGCAGCCCGGAGGTATGGGTGAGCAGGTGCCGGACGGTCACCGTCTCCTTGCCACCGGCGGCGAACTCCGGCACGTAGCCGGCGACCGGGGCGTCGAGCGCGACCCGGCCGGCCTCCACCTGCTGGAGCACCACGATCGTGGTGAACAGTTTGGAGATCGAGGCGAGGTCCCAGCGGGTGCCGGTGCGGGCCGGGACGCGCTGCTCCGGTGGCAGCTCGACGATGCCGGTGGCGTCCGCGCCGTAGCGGACCGCGTCACCGACCGCGAAGCGGGACACCACGATGCCGTGGTGCGCGGCGAGCACGGTGGCGCCGGCGTACGTCGGGCGGCCCGGATGGTCCGGTGTGGGTTGCAGATAGGACGCGGCGATGCCGGGCAGCTCGGCGACCCGATCCGGCAGCAGACCGGCCTGCCGTGCGGTGCCGTGGCGCAACGTGTCGTGACGGCTGTGCAGCTTGTCCTGACGGAAGTGCAGGTCAGCGGGGGTGACGGCCGGCGTCGGAGCGGGCGCGGCGGCCACCGGCGAGCCGACGACGAGACAGGCGATCACGCAGAGCGGAAGTACGGACCATAGCTTGATCATCAACGCCCCTCAATACGTCGATTCGTAGAGGATGGATGTTTCCTTCGTGAGTTGCAAGAGGGGCGAAGGTTATTGCCAGGACCGGCCGGCGAGGCTACCTTCCGAGACCATGCGAATGCGTTCGGTCGCTCTCCTCGCTCTCGCCGCCCTGGGCGCCACGATTCCGGCCGCCCCGGCCTCCGCATCGTCACCCATCGATTCCATCCTGGCCCGGATGACCCTGCCGCAGAAGGTCGGTCAGTTGTTCACCACCTACGCCTACGGGAACGACGCAACCACACCGTCGGCCGAGAACCGCCGTCTTTACGGGGTGGATACCCCGGCCGAGGTCGTCGCGAAGTACCACCTCGGCGGCGTCATCTACTTCGCCTGGACGAACAGCCTGCAGAACCCGCGGCAGATCGCCACGCTCAGCAACGGCCTGCAGGCCGCCGCCACCGGCGTCCCGCTGAGCATCTCCACCGACCAGGAACACGGCGTGGTCACCCGGCTCCCGGCGCCGGCCACGCAATTCCCCGGCGGCATGGCGCTCGGGGCCGGCCGCAACCCGGTCGACGCCTACCGCACCGGGCAGATCACCGGCAGAGAGCTGCGAGCCGTCGGCATCAACCAGGCCTGGGCGCCGGTCGCCGACGTCAACGTGAACCCGGCCAACCCGGTGATCGGGGTGCGCTCGTTCAGCAGCGACCCGCACCTGGCGGCCACGATGACCGCCGCCCAGGTCCTCGGCCTGCAGGCCGGGGCGAACACCGCGGCGTCGGCCAAGCACTTCCCCGGGCACGGCGACACGGCGACCGACAGCCACACCGGGCTACCGGTCATCAACCACACCCGCGAACAGTGGCAGCGCATCGACGCGCCGCCGTTCCGGGCGGCGATCGCGGCCGGCGTGGACACCATCATGAGCGCGCACATCGTGGTGCCGGCGCTCGACCCGTCCGGCGACCCGGCCACCCTGTCGCGGCCGATCATCACCGGGCTGCTACGCGGCGAGCTCGGCTACCGCGGGGTGATCGTCACCGACTCGCTGGAAATGGCGGCGGTCCGGCAGAAGTACGGCGACGACCGGGTGCCGGTGCTGGCCCTCAAAGCCGGAGTCGACATGCTGCTGATGCCGCCGAACATGCAGGTCGCGTTCGACGCGGTGCTCGGTGCGGTGGCCTCCGGCGAGCTGACCGAGGCGCGTATCGACGAGTCGGTGCGGCGGATCCTGACGCTCAAGCAGAAGCGCGGGCTGCTCAGCGGGAAACCGGTCGACCCGGCGGCCGCTGAGCGGGTGGTCGGGGCGCCCGCCCACCTGCGCGTCGCGCAGGCCGTCACCGACCGCACCGTGACCGCGGTGCGCAACGACGCGGGGCTGCTCCCGTACCCGCGGGACGGGAAGTCGGTGCTGGTCACCGGGTGGAACTCCAGTGCCTACAACAACGTGGCGGCGCTGGCGGGGGCGCTGGACGCCACCGCGCTGGTCACCAACCTGCCGAACGACGCCAAGATCGCTGAGGCCGTTGCCGCGGCCCAGGGGCACGATCTGACCGTGGTGCTCACCAGCAGGGCGTGGGACACCACGGTCGCTGATCCGGGTGGACGACAGCAGGCGCTGGTCAAAGCGCTGGTGGCGACTGGTAAGCCGGTCGTGGTGGTGGCGGTGCGCGACCCCTACGACATCGCGCATCTGCCGGGGGTGACCACCTATCTGACCACCTACAGCTTCACCGGAGTCGCCATGGAGTCGCTCGCGAAGGTTCTGCTCGGCACCACGGCGCCGCGCGGGAGACTGCCGGTCGAGATCCCGGGGCTCTATCCGTACGGTCATGGGCTGACCTGGAGCGCGCGGTGAAGCGCCGGGGCGTGCTGACCGCCGGCCTGGCCGGCGCAGCCGCCGGTCTGACTGCCGCCACGCCGGCGGCCGCTAAGCCCGGCCTGCTCCCCCGCCTGCCGGTGCGGACCGGCATGGACCGGCTGGCCGCGTCCGGCTGGGACAAGGTGCGCGGCGAGCGGATCGGCATCGTCTCCAACCCGACCGGTGTGGACCGCGAGTACCGGCACCTGGTCGACCGGATGCACGCCGACGGGGTGACCATCGGCGGTGTCTTCGGCCCCGAGCACGGTTTCCGCGGCTCGGCGCAGGCCGGCGGCAGCGAGGGCACCGGCACCGACGCCCGCACCGGGCTGACCGTCTACGACGCCTACCTCGCCTCGCAGGACAAGTGGGTCGCGATGTTCACCGCGGCCGGGGTGCGCACGGTGGTCTTCGACATCCAGGACGTCGGCGCCCGGTTCTACACCTACATCTACACGCTGTACGACTCGATGGCCGCCGCCGCCCGGCTGGGTCTGCGCTATGTGGTGCTGGACCGGCCCAACCCGATCGGCGGGCGCGCCTACGGGCCGATGATGACCGACGGTTTCACGTCCGGGGTGGGCCGGCTGAAGATCGTGCAGCAGCACGGGATGACCGTCGGTGAGCTGGCCCGGTTCTACAACGGGGAGTTCCTGTCCGGTGCGGTGAACCTGGAGGTGATCACCTGCACGGGCTGGACCGGGCGGCTGCGCGCCGGCGACACCGACCTGCCGTGGGTGCTGCCCAGCCCGAACATGCCCACCCAGGACACCGCGATCGTCTATCCCGGCACCGGCATGTTCGAGGGGGTGTCGTCGCTGTCCGAGGGGCGCGGCACCACCCGGCCGTTCGAGCTGATCGGCGGGCCGGGGTTCGACTACCACTGGTGTGACCGGGTGGTCGCGCTGAACCTGCCGGGCGTGGAGTTCCGGGAGGCGTACTTCACGCCGACGTTCAACAAGTTCACCGGGGTGCTGTGCGCCGGGATCGAGGTGAAGGTGACCGACCAGGCCGCCTTCGACCCGATCCGTACGGCGGTGGGCATGCTGGTCGAGGCCCGGAAGGTTCCGGCGTTCGCGTGGCGGGTGGACGGTGGCACGAGGTACTGGATCGACCTGCTCACCGGGTCCACGCGGTTGCGCACGATGATCGACGCGGGCGCGAGCGTCGACGAGGTGACCGGGGCGTGGGCCGCGGAGCTGGCCGCGTTCGAGCGTCAGCGGCGGCCGTACCTGCTCTACTCACGGCTCGGCTCGTGAGCACTGCCCGCGAAAGGTTTGGTCAGGCGGGCGTGCACCACCGGCGGCACGGGGGCGCCGGTGAGCCGGGGCGTCGTCCACAACCGGGGCGTGACGGTCTCGCCGTACCCGCCGGCGGGCACCCCGGTGAGCATCGTGACGTC